>NYUU01000043.1 GCA_002684175.1 Synechococcus sp. CPC35 | reverse complement strand
ATGACGATGACAACCACAGCGACGACATTAACGAATCGATCGATACAAATGAACCGATGGATCAATCCATCAATGATTCGAAACGATCTACTCATCAAAAAGCAATAAAACAGGCGCGCAGATCACGAGGGCATATATTCACTATTTGCTCATCCCCATAACGAATCAAGCAAATACATCAATGCATTCGTCTAATTCAATCAAAATTCAGATTTATCCAAATCAATCAACTTGAAATAACAGAGCCAGGTTGTAAAACTTCGCTGCAATCTTCGTACCACATCACTAGCACAAGGCCCTCTGAGGCCGTAATCTCACGAAAAGCCCCAAAAAGCGTTGAACCTGCGGCTCACCAACACCCTCACTCGCCGCACCGAGCCCTTCACACCACTGACCCCAGGCAAAGCAAGCATCTACTGCTGTGGGGTCACGGTCTACGACTTGTGCCATCTCGGACATGCCCGCAGTTACATCAACTGGGACGTGCTTCGCAGGTACTTGATCTGGCAAGGCCTGGCAGTGACCTTCGTCCAGAACTTCACAGACATCGACGACAAAATCCTCAGAAGGGCTTCAGAGGAGAATTCCTCGATGACAGAGGTGAGCGAGCGCAATATCACCGCCTTTCATCAGGACATGGACGCCCTCGGCATCCTGCGGCCGGACCGGATGCCAAGAGCAACGCAATGCCTCGACTGCATCCAGAACCTGATCAGCGAACTGGAAATCAAGGGCGCCGCCTACAGCGCCGAGGGGGACGTTTACTTCTCAGTGAAGAAGCATCGCGGATACGGAAAACTGAGTGGGCGGGAGCTGGATGAACAGCAGGAAAACGCCGCAGGACGCGTTGCGGATGCAGAGGAAGCGCGAAAACAGCATCCTTTTGACTTTGCCCTCTGGAAAAGCGCAAAACCCGGAGAGCCCAGCTTCCCCTCACCCTGGGGGAAGGGACGTCCTGGCTGGCACATTGAATGCTCCGCCATGGTGCGGGCTGAACTGGGTGACTCGATCGACATCCATCTTGGGGGCGCCGATCTGGTCTTCCCTCATCACGAGAACGAAATCGCCCAGTCGGAGGCAGCCACCGGCAAGGAGCTCGCCCAGGTGTGGATGCACAACGGAATGGTCAATGTTGGTGGCCAGAAGATGAGCAAATCACTCGGCAACTTCACCACCATCCGAGCTCTGCTTGAAAGCGGCATCAGCCCGATGACCCTGCGCCTCTTCGTGCTACAGGCTCATTACCGCAAACCGCTGGATTTCACAGCCGAAGCCCTTGAAGCTGCAGCCACTGGCTGGAAGGGACTCAACGCAGCCATCAGCCTCGGCGAGCGTCATGGAGACATCCTTGGCTGGCGTCCTTCCGCACCACTGAGCGAGAAGGCGATCACCAACGAGGGGCATGCAGAAGGGGAGGATCTACAGGAGCTGGAACAGCGATTTACCAGCTCCATGAACGACGACCTCAACAGTTCCGGGGCCCTTGCTGTGCTTTTCGATCTGGCCAAACCTCTGCGTGCGGTGGCCAACCGTCTTGAGCGAGGAGACAACAGCGGACTGGCCGATGCAACGGAGCCGGGGCTTGCCGCTCGATGGTTACTACTTCGCAACCTGGCAGCAGTGATGGGATTACGGCGCGAATCCGAGACATCAACCACTTTGGATGATGCTGCAATCAACGCAGCCATCGAAGCCCGCAAAGCTGCGAAGTCGGCAAAAAACTATGCTGAAGCTGATCGAATCCGGGCTGAACTCAGCAAAGAAGGCATTGAACTGATCGACAAATCGAACGGAGTCACAGAATGGTTGAGGGCATGAAATCCAGACTTTTTAATATTTCAAACACAAATCAGTCACTGAAGTCTGGGACCCAAGCTCCGCAAGACATTCAGAGACTTCGTCGAAAGATTTGATCATCAAAGACAGATTGATCAGAGCAATAGACCAAGCAAACCCAAACACACCAGATCAACAGCAATTTTATCCAAAAACATCAATCAATTTTTAAGTAGATGTAATTTTTGTGCAAAACGCTCATATTCCCCACCAAAACAACTTTCAAGCAATCAATAAATGGGACCAACGCAATTCACATCCCCTTGGGAGATAGAATAAAGAATCTATGCCAATTCTTTAATGCTCTGGCTCAAAAAATTGAATTTCATGGAAACCGCAAAGCTGGAAATGGAGTTAATGAAGGCACTCGATGCTGGAGAAGATCTTGAGGCAAGGCTTGCAGCCCAGAAGCATCTGGTCGATGAAAGCGGCGATGCCGAAGAAGCCTGGAAACTGGAGGTATGGCAGAAGATGCTGGTGCGCATTCGAAAGATGGAGTCGATGCTCAACAAAACGGATCAGCCATGAGCAGCACGCATGCAGCGTTGGAAACTCTCCCCAAAGCGATTCAGCTCTCAGTTTCCCCGGTGTTTCTACTGACGGGCATCGGGGCCATGATGAACGTTCTGTCCGGTCGGCTCAGCCGCGGCGTGGATCGTGCTCGAGCACTCCAAGAACGACAGGAGCAACTCTCAGAGCTGGAGCAGCATGAATTCCGATTGACCAGGCGACGGCTTCGACTGGTCATCCGTTCGATCGAATTGCTGTCCCTTTCCGTGCTGTTGATTTCCTGCGTGGTGGCCGTGATGTTTCTGACAGTGGCGCTCGAAATCAATCTTTCAGCCGTGGTCGCTCCTTTGTTCGTGGCAGCCATGCTGATGGTTACAGCTGCTTCCTTCTGCTTTCTGCGAGAAATCAAACTGGCTTCACAACAGATACAGGCTCGTTTTGAGGTTTGACCTCGAAAGACCTGACCCCTCGACACGTTCGCCGATCAGCCGGGCAGCATTTCAACAACACTGATCACAAGACCGAATGCCACAACCGGTGGTGCAACCCAGCGCAGCATCACCAACAACAGTCGGCGCAACCCTGGGGACGTTCCTGATTCAGCCAGATCCTGCTCAAATCGCTCCGGAAGCACCCAGCCCAGCAGCAGAGACAACAACAGTCCTCCGACAATCAGAAGCAAGCCACCAAAAACGTTGCTCATCCAATCGAGCACCTCCGATGACGTGGCCGCAGGCAAACCCGCAACAAAGATCACCGCGGTGGAGACCCACACGGCCCGTGATCGACTCCAGCCCAGACGGTCAATCAGACAGGCCACGGGAACCTCCAGCAAGGACACCGCCGATGTGATCGCCGCAATCAGAGCAAGGCCGAAAAACACGAGCGCAACCAGGGTTCCACCCTGTTCGAGTGAGGCCAGGCCTGTGGGAACAGCAATGAAAATCGCTCCCATCGTGGATTCACCGATGAGATCTTGCAGCTGGAAACTCATCACAATCGGGAACGTGACCATTCCTGCGAGCACTCCGACGGCGGTGTCCATGCCGACCACCGCAACCGCCTCCCGGGGCAGATGAGCCCGGCGGCCGAGATAGGCCGCATAGGCAAGGATGCAGCCGATACCCGTGCCGATCGAGAAGAACGCCTGGTTGAAGGCGTTTTTAATCGTTGTGAAATTGGTGAGCTGAGCGGCATCCCAGCGCAGCAGGAACGTGCGGTACCCCTCAGCCGATCCCTGCAGACCAGAGGCCCAGATCGCCAGAGCAACAAGGAGCACGAACAAAAGCGGCAGACCCCACCGGGAGAGACGCTCGATTCCACTGCGAACACCCAATGCAACAACTCCGGCGGTGACCACCAGGCTGAGCAACTGGCCAATCAAGGCAGAACGTCCTCCACTGAGTCCCTTGAAAAAGGCCTCGGCCGCCATCGCGTCAGCCGGCAGCCCCTGGGTCAGGGTTTGCACGATCGTCGCGCCGGTCCACCCCATCAGGACGGCATAGAACGCCAGGATTCCGCAGGAGGCCAGAACAAACAACCAACCCATTGGCTGCCAGCGTTTGCCTGCAGCCATCACCGGTGCCAGCAGAGGGCTGTGCCCAGTGCTGCGACCCAGCACCATCTCCGCCACAAGCACCGGCAGACAGACCACCAGCACGATCAACACATACAGAACCACAAAGGCCCCACCTCCACCCTGGGACGCCCGGTAGGCAAACCCCCAGAGGTTGCCCAGACCAACGGCACTGCCGGCGGCGGCCAACACGAATCCCAGGCCTGATCGCCACTGCTCCTTCGCCACCGGACACCTCTCCAGATGCAAGCCAGCTTGCCAGCGTGCGCCGGCTCTGATGGGAGACTCTTAGCAACTGCCGGATCAGCGTGAAAGCCATCAGCGTGCTGGGCTCCACTGGCTCGATCGGCACTCAGACCCTTGAGATCGCTGAGGAATTTCCCGAACAGTTCAGGGTGGTGGCGCTGACAGCAGGAAGAAATCTCGAGCTGCTGGTGAAACAGATTCAACGGCACACACCCGAACTGGTGGCCGTTGCAGACGCCGATCTGTTGCCGGAACTGCAGCAGAGGCTCAAGGCCCTGACTGCAGAACAACGTCCTCAACAACTGCCTCAGCTGGTGGGTGGCCCAGATGGACTCAACGTTGCCGCGTCCTGGGACTCGGCAGACCTTGTTGTGACAGGGATCGTCGGTTGTGCCGGACTGCTGCCAACGCTGGCAGCAGTCCGCGCCGGCAAGGACCTTGCACTGGCGAACAAGGAGACCTTGATTGCCGCTGCACCGGTGGTGCTGCCTGAACTGAAGAAAAGCGGCAGCCGACTGCTGCCGGCGGATTCGGAACACTCCGCCATCTTTCAGTGCCTGCAGGGAACACCTTGGGCCGAGAATGCCCGACTCTCCACAGGAAGTCCGACCCCTGGCCTGCGGAGGATCCAGCTCACGGCATCAGGTGGTGCTTTCCGCGACTGGGATGCGGCTGATCTGGAGAACGCCACCGTGGCCGATGCCACCAGCCATCCCAACTGGAGCATGGGTCGCAAGATCACTGTGGATTCCGCTTCCCTGATGAATAAAGGGCTGGAAGTGATTGAGGCCCATTACCTGTTTGGCCTTGATTACGACCATATCGAGATCGTGATTCATCCCCAGAGCATCATCCATTCGATGATCGAACTGGCGGATTCCTCCGTGCTGGCCCAGCTTGGCTGGCCGGACATGAAACTGCCGATCCTCTATTGCCTGAGCTGGCCGGAACGCCTGGAGACCCCCTGGCGCCGACTGAATCTGATGGAGGTGGGGCAGCTGTCCTTCAGCGGGCCCGATCCGGACAAATACCCCTGCATGGAACTGGCCTATGCCGCCGGCCGGGCAGGCGGCACCATGCCGGCGGTGATGAATGCCGCCAATGAAGAGGCTGTTGCACAGTTTCTCGAGGAACGAATCCACTTCCTGGATATTCCCGAAGTGATCGAGGCTGCCTGTGAGCGTCATAAGCCCGATCTGATGGATCACCCCCAGCTGGAAAATGTGTTGCAGGTGGACCAATGGGCGCGAAGCGCCGTTCGCGAACAGGTGAACCGTGGAACCAGCCGTGTCTCAGTCAGTGCCCTTGCGGCCGCCTGAACGTTCATCGCCACGGCCATTGACGATTGATTTCAGCCAGGCCACAGCCAACTGATCTCCCCAACAGCCACCACGTCCATGAAATCCGTTGTGGCCTCCGGTTCTGGTGAAAATGCTGCTGATCGGCGCTGATGGGTCAATTTGATCGGCCAGATCTCTTGCAGCGGCAGCTGGCACCCAGGGATCGTCTTCAGCCTGCAGCAACAAGGTCTTGGGCATGCGGTGCTGGGATTTCACCAGGTGATGCAGAGGTGAAGCTTCTCTGTAGTAGCCCCACACATCAGCGAAACCCCAGCGCGGTGCAGTCACTGCGCTGTCGAAATCCAGGATGGTGCGCGGAGTGGATGAACCAGTCAGGCTTGTTTCCTCCAGCCCGCTTACTCCGAAAGGATCCGCAAGGGTCTGTCGCACAAGGCGCTGCAGCAGCCAGCGTTGATAAACACGATTGCGGGGGCGTTCAATGGAGGCACTGCAGGCGGCCAGATCCAGCGGGCTGCTGGCGCAGAACAGACCATCAAGCACTCCCGGACCGGTGAGGCAGGCATTGAGCAGCATTGTTCCTCCCAGGGAGATGCCGGCTCCCAGCAGCGGTCGACCCGCCGCCAGCTCCCGGGCCCGGGCGATCACCGGCAGCAAATCGGTGTTGCAGCGGGCGGCGTAGGTGCCCCCGGCCAGATGCCGTCCGGGATCAGCACCACGAAGGTTCAGGCGCAGCACCAGGAACCCGGCTTGCTGCAAGGCAAGGCCCATGCGACGAAGACCTTCACGGGAACTGGACCCACCCAGCCCATGCAGGAGCAACACCACTCCTACGGCGGTTCCCTCCGGCTGATCAATGAATGCCAGCAGTTCGCCTGCCGAAGCAGCACCACTGGGAAGAGCTGGGACAGGGATCCTCAGGGGCCGACCTTCATCCGCGGGTAAATCAACCCGACGCAGGGTGTCCCTGAGGGTCTGCAGATCGCCACCGATCCATGGAAAACGTTGACGGAACGTCGACAACCCAAGCTGCATCAGCATCCTGGAGCCATCGACGTCAGAGACTCTCACTTCTTCCCGAGGCCGAGATCCTTCAGTTCAGAGAGCAAATCCCCAAGGACCTTTTTCGCATCACCGAACACCATCGAGGTGTTGGACAGTTCGAAGAGGTCGTTCTTGATGCCTGAATAACCCGCGCTCATTCCGCGCTTCACCACAAAGACAGTGCGTGCATCCTGGACGTCAAGCACAGGCATTCCATAAAGCGGTGACGTCGAATCAGTCTTGGCCTGCGGATTGACCACATCATTCGCTCCGAGAACGAGCACCACATCAGTGGCGGGAAATTCGGGATTGATCTGATCCATCTCCTTGAGCTGTTCGTAAGGCACATCCGCCTCAGCAAGCAGAACATTCATGTGTCCCGGCATCCGCCCCGCCACCGGGTGAATCGCATAGGACACATCAATCCCGGCACTTTCCAGCACCCGGGTCACCTCCCGCAGCGTGTGCTGAGCCTGGGCGACAGCCAGTCCGTAACCGGGAACGATCACAACACGTTCAGCGGCTTCGAGAGTGAGAGCGCACTCCTCCGCACTGCAGCTGGTGATGTTGGTGTATTCACCACCACCTCCCGCCGAGGAACTGCCTGCCCCAAGAGCTCCTCCGAACAGGACTGAAACCAGGGAGCGATTCATGCCATCGCACATCACCTGGGTAAGGATCAGACCGGCAGCGCCGACCATGGCGCCGGCAACGATCAGAAGCTGGCTACCCACCACAAAACCGGCTGCGGCGGCAGCCACTCCTGAGTAGCTGTTCAGCAGAGAGATGACCACCGGCATATCAGCGCCGCCGATCGGGAGAGTGACCCCGATTCCAAGCAGGCCCGAGGTCACAACAAGCAGCCATAAGCCAGTGGTGCCACCGGAGGTACGCAGCATCTCGACGGCTCCGACGAGAGCCGCAACCGCCAGTGCAATGTTCACGGCATGGCGAAGCCGGCTCTGCATCCAGTCAGGAGTGGAGAGCCAACCCTGGAGTTTGGCCATCGCCACGATGGAGCCGGTGAATGTGATCGCCCCAACGAACACAGAGACGACAATGGAGACGAGAGCGACAGGATTCGCGGCATTCAGAGCGGCTGGATAAAGAGCAGCAGCCAGTGCCACGAGCAGGGAAGACATGCCACCGCAGCCGTTGAAGAGGGCAACGGTCTCTGGCATCGAGGTCATCGGAACCCGCTGGGCGATCACGCCTCCCAGGGATCCGCCCACCAGCGTGCCCACAACAATCCAGATCCACGCAGAGGCATCGATACCACTGGTACCCAGATAGTTGACCAGCAAACCGAGAATCGCCAGCGCCATCGCCACAGCAGCGAGCTGATTTGCTCCTCTTGCGGAACGGACCTTGGAGAGGCCCTTGATCCCAAGAGCAAGAAGCAGGACAGCGACCAGCTCGATCGCGTACTTCAGTAAATCAGTCATCAGCGGTTGTCCTTGCGGGCGGGCTTGCGGCTGAACATGGCCAGCATTCGATCGGTCACCAGGAAGCCGCCGATCACATTGAACAGAGCGAAACCAAGCGAGACGGAACCCAGCAGCAACAGCACCTTGTTGTCGCCGGCCTTGATGATCGCCGTGAGGGCAGCCAGCACGGTGATGCCCGAGATCGCATTGGCACCACTCATCAGTGGTGTGTGCAGGGTGGGGGGCACCTTGCCGATCAGCTCGAGGCCGAGAAGGCTTCCGAGCAGAAGCACCCAGAGAAATTCAACAAACGTGGGATCCATCAATCCGCTCCTGGAGTGAGAACATCGCTGCGACGGATGGTTCCGTTCTCAGCAATCAGACAACCATCGACCAGCTCATCGTCGGAGTCGAGTTGCAGGACGCCTTCCTTGAGCATGGGTTCCAGCAAGGCAAAAAGATTGCGGGANNACATCGCACTGGCGTGGTTCGGCACCGTGCAAGGCAGATCGTTACCACCGATCAGCTTCACACCCAGACGTTCCACGGTCTTNNCTGGAACGGTCCCGGCGCANTTTCCACCCTGGGCGACGGCCAGATCAACCACCACTGAACCGGGACGCATGCGATCGAGCATGTCTTCGCTGATCAGCCTTGGAGCCGTGCGACCGGGGACCTGTGCCGTGCAGATNGCCACNTCGGCTTCCGCCAGCTGATCGGAAAGCTGTTGACGCTGNGCTGCCAGAAACGCATCGGACGCCTGTTTGGCATAACCACCCGCNTCAGCAGGCTTGTCCTCCAGTTCNGGAGGTTCGATGAAACGNGCNCCAAGNGACTCCACCTGCTCCTTCACNGCAGGACGGATGTCACTCACATAGACAACNGCTCCCAGACGACGGGCAGTNGCAACGGCTTGNAGNCCTGCCACNCCGGCTCCNAGGATGACGACTCTGGCNGGNTGAACNGTGCCNGCNGCCGTCATCAGCATCGGGAAATAACGATCCAGAGCGGCTGAAGCNAGNAGAACGGANTTGTAACCGGCNATGTTGGCCTGAGACGAAAGGGCATCCGCNGCCTGTGCCCTGCTGATGCGCGGCAAAAGCTCGAGAGCCATCGCGGAGAGNCCGGAATCAGTGAGAGCCGCNGCCAGATCACCGTTTGCGTAGGGNGAAAGAAGACCGACCAGCAGNGCTCCGCGGCGCAAAGCCGACAGGCGTTCCCGCGANGGTGGCTGAACACANAGCAGGGCATCNGCAGANGACCATCCCCCCTGATCAGCGATCGGGATCAGCTCCGCACCCTGGTCTGAATAGGCGTCATCGAGGAAGCCNGANGACACNCCAGCACCTNGTTCAACNCTGACGTCACANCCNAGTGAAATGAATTTCTTGACCGTGTCGGGCGTTGCCGCNACNCGGGTTTCCCCCGGCATCGACTCCACCGGTATTAAAAGTCTGGGCAAGGNGAACACATCCACCGATAANCGCAAGTTAAGAGGTCATCCGCTGATGATCAGGAAGCTTTCTGAAGAATGTCGAGATGCGCACTCAGGAGTGGCTACTTNAGAGTGATCCCGCGTGTTTCCAATGGGTCTCACTGCAATCGAGTGTCCCGACGGCGTTTGCCACAGCCATCACGGTGGCCATTCCGTGGAACGCGAAATGATGCANAGCAGCNTGCATCAGCACGGCAAGGACTGGTGCGAGCGACTGGCAGAAAGGATTTACGAGATCTCGGTGGACACNTTTTCNCAGAGCGTGATGCCCAGCCTGCATGCNGCTGGCTGGCAGCGACGTCATCTGGATTGGGAATTCAAACTGAACGAGCAGGAATCGGANCCNGACCGCACCCTTGTTGACGGCATCATCAANGCCACGGAAAGCTTCCTGCGCAGCAGTGAAGTGCACCGTCTTTTCATCCAGGAGCTGGTNCAGGGCACCTTTGCCGAAGCAGCTGCGGATGATCTGCGNATCCAGGCGGTTCGGACTCTGGTGGAGTCAGAGATTGTGGCGATGCTGGAGGAACGTCGTCAGGAACTGCTCGACCGTTTGGCGCATCANCTNCTGGTGGCTGCCAANGGGGATTTCGANTCCGCTCGCAATGCNGCGGAAGACGCCCTGATGGAAGTNGAACGCCTGGTGGTGAATCACGCCGAAGCTCTCTGAGCCCTCAGGGGCTCGGGNTNTTCANACGATCGGGAANAGTTCCTGATCAAGCCCGCGGGCCAGTCGCCAGCGTCCATGGCGTCTNAGCTGGCGTGCGCGCAGGATCAGCGGATCAACATCNCATTCTGATCTCCAGCATCGATCNAGCTGGCGACGGAGNTGATCCTGCGACTCCGGGGATTGGCGTTTGATCATNACGGTGGACGGGTCCGATCCNGAAGGGAGCTGATGGCTGGNGAGTAGAAATGCCAGAGCCGTTGAGAATGGTTAAAAAGACTCATCTTCCTNTGAGTCGCCATCCACTCCGTCAGCTTCAATCTTCCTGCGGGAACGGAAGGCCAGTCGATCAGGCCCCGTCACTGGCAGCAGCAGTTGATCGGACTGCTNCGTCGACGGNTANAGCAGGGTTCNGATCCCGATGTTCTGGTCTTTGCAGGNCCCGGTGCCGGNAAGACCCTTGGCGCACTGCTGGCATTCCAGAGGCTNCGCCAGGAAGGGCGNCTCAGGCGGTTTGTGGTCTTCTGTCATCGNAACTCGATCCTGAGCCAGTGGCAGAANGCCGCTTCGAGCCTCAACCTCATTCTTCAGGGCTGGCCATGTGAGCCTGAACNCNTGGAGGCTGCCGATGGCCTGCTGGTGAGTTACCAGGCAGCCGGTCGCCAACAGATCCCTCTNNGNAAACTNCTGGATGGNTTCNCNNGGGATCACTGCCTGGCGATNGCCGATGANGCTCATCACCTTGGAGTGGANCCNGANGANCCNGACGCNGGATCCTGGGGGCCNACCTTTCTNGAGCTGACANCNGGCTTCCGAATGCGNCTCGGNCTCACAGGCACACCNTTTCGAGCCGACAATCTCGGCTTCTGTGCGGCTCGGCGGCTGAGANCCGTGGTGGATGGGCTCGTNNTTGAGCAGATCNGGCCTGATCTCTGTGTTGAGCCGCGTGAGCTGATCGCCGCNGGCGACGTGCGCCCCCTCGAATTCCGTTTTCAGGACGGCTGGGTGGAACACAGTCGTGAAGGTGAGCCCGATCGAGACGTTTCGCCGCTCTCCGGTGAACAGAGAAAAAGTTGGCGGGCTCGCAATTTGCGCCGGGCCATCCACCTGGCTGACAGCAGCAGCATCAGTCAACAGGTGTTGTTGCGGGCCCAACGAAAGCTCACAACCCTTCGCAGCAGCCACAGCGGCGCGGCTGGACTTGTGATCGCCCGGGACATCGATCACGCCGAAGCGATCACGAGACTGCTTCGGGAGGACGGAAACCATGTTGAACTCGTCCATTCCCAGAGCCCTCAGGCCCATGAGCGGCTCAACGGGTTCCAGACAGGAGCTGCGGAATGGCTCGTGAGCATCGACATGTGTGCCGAAGGCTTTGATGCACCGCGACTACGTGTGGTGGTCTACCTGACCACTGTGGTGACGCGAAGCCGTTTCATTCAGGGCATCACGCGAGCTGTGCGGTTGACACCGGAACTGACAAAGCAAGAACCGATCCCGAGGCACCCCTCCTATGTCTTCGCTCCAGCCGATCCACTGCTGATGGAGTACGCCCGCTCCTGGTCCATTGCAGAGCCTTACCTGTTGCGACCC
Organism: Synechococcus sp. CPC35; assembly: GCA_002684175.1. Lineage (GTDB taxonomy): Bacteria > Cyanobacteriota > Cyanobacteriia > PCC-6307 > Cyanobiaceae > Parasynechococcus. The sequence continues at coordinate 2,852 of NYUU01000043.1, read as the reverse complement.
CGTGAAATCGCAAATGGAGAGGATTCTTCGCTTTCATCAAGTCACAGCAGCGGTCTCAACCTGCCACTGGAAGCGGTGGACGACGGCATAGGGCAGGTGATTCATCTGAAAACGCCGGAATTGCCACGATTTTTGCAACGCTGACAACAGCATTCGGCAGAGAAAAATGCGAACTTCTGCGAAATCAGCCCCGATTTGGGGCTTTGATCCACCAACCTGACCGTCAACAAGGACCCTCTTATGGATGCGGCAATGGAACGTCGAGTGAGCGTTGCCACTGGATGGGCATCCACCAGGATCGCTTCTCTGGACAAGAAAGAGCTGTATGAGGAGAGTTATGCAATAACCCAGGAATTTCGTGAGTGGATCACCTGTATGGGTGAAAACAACGAAATGCTTCAGGCAAGCGTGATGGCTGTTCCTCCGAACCCTTGCAAACGACATCGGATGAACGAACAGGCACCGAGCGACCACCAACTAGAGATCTAAATATTTCCTTAATCTTTTCTTGCTTCTGATCGTTTGGGCGCAACCTTCCGAGTTTGGTTTTTTCTAAAATCGGCACATAAGACTTATTGAAAACATGACTGCTGCTGACACTGAGCAGATCGAAAACATTGTGATCGTTGGTTCAGGTCCTGCTGGATACACCGCTGCCATTTATGCGGCACGCGCCAACCTTCAGCCTCTTCTGATCACAGGCTTTCAACGCGGTGGAATTCCTGGTGGTCAGTTGATGACCACGACCCATGTGGAGAACTACCCGGGATTTCCTGATGGTGTTCTCGGGCCAGACCTGATGGATCTGATGAAATCACAGGCCACACGNTGGGGTACNCAGCTGATCGAAGCTGACGCCGATGCAATCGATCTGACCCANAGGCCTTTCAGAATCACAACNGANGGNNGGACGATTCANGCCCATGCCGTCGTGATCGCNACGGGCGCCAGTGCCAACCGCCTCGGACTCCCNTCGGAACAAANCTTCTGGAGCAGCGGTATCAGTGCATGCGCCATCTGCGATGGCGCCACCCCCCAGTTTCGTAATGAGGAGCTGGCCGTGGTCGGAGGCGGCGATTCAGCGTGCGAGGAGGCGGTTTATCTCACCAAATACGGCAGTCATGTTCACCTGGTCGTTCGCTCGGATCAGTTCCGCGCCAGTGCTGCCATGGCAGACAGGGTGAAAGCCAATTCTGCGATCACCGTCCACTGGAACAGTGAAGTGGTGGACGTGAGCGGAAATGGCTGGATGCAGGGCATGACCCTGCGGGATCGCGGCAATGGAAATACCTCTTCGCTGGCGGTGAAGGGTCTGTTCTATGCCATTGGCCACACACCTAATACAGAGCTGCTGCAAGGGCAGATCAACCTTGATGGCGACGGCTACATCACGACAAATCCAGGTCGCCCGGAAACATCAATCGAAGGAGTCTTCGCAGCCGGTGATGTAGCTGATCACGAATGGCGCCAGGGAATAACAGCCGCGGGAAGTGGCTGCCAGGCGGCTCTGGCAGCAGAACGATGGCTGAGCCACCACGACCTCGCCAAACGGGTCGGGCGCCAATCAGTGGAGCCGGAAAAAGCGCAACGTCCGGTGAATGTGGACGTAACAACTGAAGAGACCTATGACCCCTCCGGCCTGTGGCAAAAGGGAAGCTACGCCCTTCGAAAGCTTTATCACGACAGCGATAAACCATTGCTGGTGGTTTACACCTCGCCAAGCTGCGGACCTTGTCACGTACTCAAGCCACAGTTACAGCGGGTAATCCGAGAGTTCGACGGCAGTGCTCAGGCTGTTGTGATTGATATCGAGGCTGATCAAGCCATCGCTGAACAGGCTGGAGTGAGCGGGACTCCAACAGTGCAGCTGTTTCAGCAGAAATCAATGCTGAAACAGTGGCGGGGCGTCAAGGAACGTCGCGAATTCAAAGCAGCGATCGAAGATTGCCTTAAAGCGAAGGTCTGATCACCACTGATCGGTTAACGACGCCGTGGCCCTCCGGGACGGTTGCCGCCGGGGCGTCCACCGGGTGCACCGGCATTGCGCTCGCGATAGGTGATTCGCCCTCTCGTGAGGTCGTAAGGACTGATTTCAACGAGAACTTTGTCTCCGGCCAGGAGCTTGATCCTGAATTTTGTGAGCTTTCCTGCAGCTCTGCAGAGACATTGATGACCAGCAGGCTGCTCGAGGGTGACCAAATAGAACCCGTTGCCTTGTTCCTTCTCGATCACGCCCGAGGTTTCGATCATGCGCTGAAGGGATTTCTCACCAGATGTGCACCACTGTAGGTGGGCACTGTTGACGCGAACATCAGATGCAACCCCTAGGCTTCGAGGCCGTTATGAAGCAAAAACAATGATTCTTCCTTCCCTGAGCGTAAATCTCGGCTTGCTGATGATCTCCATCGGTGTTGTCAACCTCTGGAGAGCGAAGCAAGCCGAGAACTGAACTCAGGCCAGAGGATCAATCAACGCACGTTCATCAATCGGATTGATGGAACGCTTGCTGGGTCCATCGAAGAATTCATCGTCTGCCCCCCCTCCCTGCTGACCAGCAATCTTCTGATCGTTATTAATATCGAATTGAATTCTTTTTTCTGTCTTATCGATATTTTTAATTTTCCTCGGCTTCCCGAAGGGCTGTGGCCCTTTCCGACCATATTTGAAACCTTGCTCGATATATTTACCATTGTCATCAGCTTGTACTAAAGAGAATCCACTTCTGATCGGATAAATTCCAACAACGTTCGGAATTTGAAGAGGGTTACCATCTTTTCCGAAGATCACCTCATCCTCAAAAGGCGAATCACCGGCATCGAGATCCGGCTCAGCAAACAGGAGAGTGCCATCCT
>NYUU01000042.1 GCA_002684175.1 Synechococcus sp. CPC35 | reverse complement strand
CGCCAGTCCCGCAGGGCTGCAATCAAGACGAACCAGGCGAGGCGGGGCTTGGAGAAGGGGCCGCGGCGGTTCTGCAGATCGGCGAGCTTGGCCCGGCCGCAGTCGGTCTTGATCCAGCGATGCAGCGCGGGGTTGGGTTGGGTCATCACTGCAGCATGGCGGTGAGGTCGTCTTCACTAAGCACCGTCACCCCAAGGCTCTCGGCTTTGGTCAGTTTGCTGCCGGCGGCTTCGCCCGCCAGCAGGTAATCGGTCTTCTTGCTGACGCTGCCGATCACCTTGCCCCCAGCCGACTCGATCAGGGCCTTCGCTTCGCTGCGGCCCATGGAGGGCAGGGTCCCTGTGATCACGAAGCTTTTGCCCTTCAGTGGTCCCTCGGAACCAGACAGGCGTTCGGCGGCATCCTCACGTTCGCTCGCAGTGGCTTCCAGGGACAGCCCGACGGCTTGAAGATCCTTCAACAGCTGCTGGTTGGCAGGTGTTGTGAACCACAGCCCGAGACTGTCACTGATTTCCGGACCGATGCCGTGCAGATCGGCGATGCGCTCCGGTTCGGCTGCCGCCGCCTGGTTCAGTGCGTCCATGCTCAGGAACATTGCGGCGAGTGTCTTGGCATTGACTTCGCCGATGTGACGGATGCCCAGGCCGTAAAGCTGCCTGTGCCAGGGCTGTTGTTTTGACTGTTCCAGGGCTGTCACCAGTTTGATCGCTGATTTCTCGGCCATGCGATCGAGGCTTGCCAGCAGAGCGGGATCGAGGCGATAGAGATCGGCAATGGAGCTCACCAGTCCCCGGTCCACCAGTTGCTCAACCAGCTTGTTGCCCATTCCGTCGATATCCAGAGCCCCCTTGCTGACCCAGTGGCGCAGGCCTCCACGCAGAATCGCCGGGCAGCAGCTGTTGACGCAGCGTGTTGCAGCTTCGCTCCCTTCCCGCACCAGGCTCGATCTGCATTCCGGGCAGGTGCGCGGCAGCTGGACGGGTTCCGCTCCTGAAGGGCGCAGCTCCGGCAGGACCCGCACCACCTCGGGAATAATTTCCCCCGCCTTGCGCACCACAATGGTGTCGCCGACGTGAAGGTCCAGTTCGGCGATGCGATCGGCGTTGTGGAGGGTGGCGCGGCTGACGCTGGTGCCGGCCAGGGCCACGGGCTCAAATTCAGCCACCGGCGTCACTGCTCCGGTGCGTCCCACCTGCACCGCCACCTGGAGCAGCCGGCTGGGAGCTTCCTCGGCTGGGAATTTCAGCGCAATGGCCCAGCGGGGTGCCTTCTGGGTGAACCCGGCAGCCTCCTGTAGAGACAGGTTGTTCAGCTTCACCACCACGCCGTCGGTGGCATAGGGGAGGTTATGGCGACCCTGTTCCCAGTGGTCGCAGAAGCGGTTGATGGCGGCCAGGTCTGAACAGAGCTCCCGGTTTGGATTCACGCGGAAACCGGCGTTGTTGAGCCACTCCAGAGCCGCCCATTGGCTGGGGGGTTGGGCGTCACCCGGCAGATGCAGGGTGTAGGCGAAGAAATCGAGGCGCCGGGCGGCGACCACCTTCGGATCCAACTGGCGCAGGGTGCCGGCGCAGGCGTTGCGCGGATTGGCGAACAATGCCTCGCCACGGCGTTCCCGTTCGTCGTTGATGGCCGCGAACGTTTCATCCGGGATGAAGGCTTCGCCCCGCACCTCCACCCATTCGGGCGGGTCATCGATCTGCAGGCGCAGGGGGATCGAGGCGATCGTGCGCACGTTGGCGGTGATCTCTTCACCGCGGCTGCCATCTCCCCGGGTGGCGGCGCGTTCCAGCACACCGCGGTGGTAACTCAGTGCAAGGGCGTTGCCATCGATCTTCAGTTCTCCGACCATCGCCAGCGCTGTGTTGGCGGGCCGGTCGATCACCTTGAGCAGCCTTTCGTTCCAGGCGTTGAGGTCGTCGCGGTTGAAGGCGTTATCCAGGCTCAGCAGCCCGATCCTGTGCCCCACGCTGGTGAAGCCTTTTGCCGGAGTCCCTCCCACGCGCTGGGTTGGGCTGTCCGCCCGTTGCAGGCTCGGATCCTCCTGCTCCAGCTTGAGCAGCTCCTGGTAGAGGCGGTCGTAGACCGCGTCCTCCATCAGGGGTGAATCGAGGACGTAATACGCATGAGCAGCGCGGTTCAGCAGGGTCCGAAGTTCGGAAGCCCTTGCCTGCTGATCAGGCATTGGCGCGGATGATCCGTGTGATCCGCCAGTTGTCCTCCACTTTTGTGAAGGTGAAGTCGAGGGGAAGCTCATCCTTGTTGTCCGCCGTGAGCTTCACCGTGAGAATCACGTCACCCTCCTGCAGGCGGGGTCTGCCGGACTTCAGGTTGCGGAATTTGTTCAGTTTCAGATCCGCCAGAAAACGGATGAACTGTTGTCTGTTCACGTGCTGGCGGTAAGCCTTCGTTGTCAGCAGATAGGCGGCATCGATGCGGCCTGCGGCGACCTGCGTGAAGAACTGTTTGATCAGTGGGTTGATGCCGCGTGCGCTGAGAACCAGCTTCACAGCGGTGTATGTCCAGAAGAGGAGCAGAGCTCCTCCACCTGCAAGCAGAGCCTTGCTGCCGATCTCCCTCACCAGACCCAGTTCCATCACCAGCCTTCAAATCACGGCTGAGTCTGACTGACCACGGCAGGATGACGGGGTTTCGGATCACCGTTCCTTGTCGCTGCAGCCACTGCTGCCGATGTTTCACCGTCTGAACCGGGAGCATTTTGATGGTGTGCTGGTGCGGAATGGTCAGCCCCTGACTGCGGTGCGCTGGAGTGATGGACGCATGAGCCGCACCGCTGGTTATTACCGGCGTGGGCCTGGAATTGGCGATGGACGCGGGTGTGAAATTGTTCTCTCCAGGCCGGTGCTGGAACCGTTACCGGAGTCGGCCACCGAAAGCACCCTCTGCCACGAGATGATCCACGCCTGGGTTGATCTGGTTCAGAGGCTGCGGGAAGCGCATGGCCCGGTCTTCCTCAGACGAATGGCTGCCATCAATGCCGCCCAGAATCGTTTCCAGGTGAGTGTTCGTCACAGTTACCCCGTCCCTGTTCGGCNGCANCGCTGGTGGGCGGTCTGCCCCAGGTGCNAACGTCGCAGCCCCTGTCGTCGTCGCAACCGCAACGCTGCCTGTCGCCATTGCTGTGATCANCATTTCGNGGGACGCTGGAATCANAGCTGTCTGTTGCATTACGAACCGGTGGAGTCTCTGAGCTGAATGGAGGTNTTCTGGTTCACCCTTGAATGTGGAGGCGTGGTGATTGCCCTGGTCGGTCTTCACCGTGAGCAGTCCCTGCGGCGNCGNCGCCGTTAANGTCANGNCATGGACGAGCGTTTTGATCGAACCCGCGGTCCCCNGGACCGACGCTTGGANCACTGGCTGGAAACCGGTCGGCAGTTCGTCGATGGNGTNTCNGGGCGTCGACCGGGCCAACGAAAATCCNCCCTGGATNTTGATTCCGTCGGCCGCTGGGTNGGTGAAAAGGTGGACTGGCTCCTGGANGAGGANGACGAATGGCGTGAGCCNTGGCAGGAGAACANGTCGAAGATGATCTCCTCNGGTGGAAAACGGCCCTTGGANGCCATCTCNCTGCGNGGGCAGCAGCANGNCTCTNCNAATTCACCCAGGACNTCAGCCAATGGCCTGGATGGNGACTGGCCCGAAGACGACAGNTTCAGGGTCCAGCGCTGGGAGCGATCATCCGANCTGCAGTCNTCCNAAGAGATCTCCTCCCGTCAGGGAGATGACGCGGGGTCAGCCTCAAGCNCCCGGCGCCCCCTGCCACGGTCGAGTCGTCGCCGCGACTGACATNGCNNCGCNTCGATGCCAGGCTTGATTCAGATTTTCATTGCTGAATGAGCGATCTGATCGTGATTGGGTTCTCCAAAACCGAGGAGGCAGAGCAGGTNCGTCGNGAACTNGTNACGATTCAGGAGGAGCATCTGATCGCTCTTGAAGATGCTGTGGTGCTCGAGCATGGCGAGGACGGTCACGTGCACCTGCGTCAGGCCATCAACCTGGCGGCAGCCGGAGCTGTCAGCGGCAGCTTCTGGGGAATGCTTGTGGGTNTTCTTTTTCTCAACCCACTGGTTGGACTCGCAGTCGGCGCCGGTGCGGGAGCCGCATCCGGNGCCCTGAGTGACATGGGTATCAATGATCAGTTCCTCAANGAGCTGGGNGAAACCCTTCCCAAGGGCAGTGCAGCTCTGGCCCTGCTGGTNCGGGANGGAACACCGGATCGCGTTGTTGAACGTCTCAGAAGCCATGCNCCCGATGCCCGTCTCGTCAAGACAAGCCTGAGTCACACCGATGAGGACAAACTGCGGGATCTGCTNGCCAAAGCAGCTCAGCAGGCAGAGGCACTGCGTCTCGGTTGATGGCTGGANNGCTGGGTGACCCGGAAGGGACACCCACGAACCTTCAGCTGNTGGTTCACGTCTTCCACNAGTTCCGTGGGCATGTCTTCGGCCATCTGATCNGCTGTCGCGGAAATNGAAGGTGAGCCCTGCTGCAGAGCTTCAAGCAGCTGNGTCCANTGNTCGATCTGATGGCTTCGGCTCATCNGTTCNTANCCTTTGGATCNGAACAGCTCTCCACANACNTCCCGGTTCCAGAGTGTGGTGCGACCNTGTCCGTGGGGACCNGTCTGAAGGGCNGCCTTCNCGGNNAGTCCTTCNTCTGTNGGACGCCCACGGCTGTTACGCCANCCCTGACTTTCCAGGGTCTTGCCNCAGTGAATTGCCGAAATGCCGTAAATNCGNCCNAGGTCNGTGAGGCTGATCCAGGGGTTNAGGGCAGCCATGACTNGAATNATCGGAACTCATACATATTCGTNAGNNCACGGTTTATGGCAAGTTGTCAAGAGCAAATGCNTACATTTCTGATTGTTTGTTNATGAAGTCTTCTGAAGTTCCTGNCGCAGGGTGGGGCCTANCCAGGTTTCAAGATGGGGACTGAANACCTCCCGGATCACAGTCAGGGCTTTGCCGCGNCGGAAAAAGCGATAGTGACGGCTCCAGAAGGGACCTTGATGGCCGAATGTCTGTTCCAGCCAGGCNGATTCCACCAGGGCCAGACCATCGACCTCTCGNAACAGTTCGGATCGNCCCTGNGTGAGGCTGCGCCAGATCGGTTGATTGCGATCCTGGAGATGCAGATCAGCCTGCGTCTGGTTCCACCAGCTCTCAGCCCAGGCCAGAGGCGTTGAGCCGCAGGTGAGCCACACCTGACGGCGCAGCAACGGTGCCTGTAACTCACTGACCTCATTGGGTGCACCAGGGTGATCGTCCTGCTCCGCTTCCATGGCAATCAGATCAACTGCCACCGGTTCGCCGGTGAGCAGGCGCAGATGCCGGGTTGGGCTTCCATCTCCAAGCAGCATCAGCCGCCATGCACCGGGGAGCTGACGAGGTCCATCACCGCTCAGCACCGCGCTGGAGGGCGCCTGCCAAAGCTGACGAGGTGAGGGCAGTAGCAAGGAGGCTTCGCTCAGAAGATGCCTCCAACCGAGAGGGAGCGTGTTTCATCATCACGGGCAATCACTGCACCGGTGTCACTGACTGATTTCAGAATCCAGCCACTGCTGCCGATCCCCTCGCCGATGCCCGCGGTGAAGGATGCCTGCCCGATCTGGAAAATGGCGGAACTGTTCGCGCCTGGACCCTGCACCACACCTGTGAGTTGTGGAAGTGATGCGGCGGCTGGCGGTGGTGCTTCGGAAACTGCCGGAGCTGAAGCCACAAGCGGGGCGGGCCGGATCGGCAGAGTGAGAGGCTCGAGGCTCTGGACCCAGCCCGGTTCCGGTGGGGGCGGCGAATGCTCTGCAACAGGAGTCTTTGCCATGGCAGGTTCTGCCTGTTTTGCGGATGCCTGGACCCGGAGACGCTCGATCAACGCCATGTTGCGTTCCTGCTCGAGCTGATGACGNGAGTTCTGGAGGTTGTTGATCAGCCAGCCGCTGCTCACCACCCCTGCCAGTGCGATCCCACCGAGCGTCGGCAACAACCAGGGGGGAGTGTTGCCTTTGTCTGGAGCAGNTGTTTCCNGCGGTTGGGGATCCGCTGCTGGTTCNTGGATATCCACATCCACCGGAACCAGGTTNTGTTTNGGATTCGGCTGGATCTCCACCTGATCGAAAACACGATCCATCACCTGCTCGGCCCGCAGGTTCCAGTAAGCGCTTGAAGCAGGGACCTTTGCGATCAAGGCGGCAATTCAGGANCCCAAAGCTATCGAGCCNGAGCNGAGGAGGCGAGGGCNTGACGTCGTTGAACTTCAAGCCACATCAGCAGTGCGGTGATGTCNGCNTGGCTNACACCGGGNATGCGNNNNGCNTGNCCNAGGGTGNTGGGCTGAATCGCGCTCAGTTTNTCGCGGGCNTCGCGGGAGAGNGTTCCGATGTCTGCATAGTTCAGATCNGCAGGCAGCTTGCGCTGGCNCTGGCGCTTCACCTGGTCGATCTGCTGCTGCTGGCGCTGCAGATAGCCNCTGTATTTAATGTCNATNTCNGCNCCNTCNCNCACNGGNANNGGCAGNTCGGCNTCGGCGAGCCCATGGCGCACCAGATCGCTGGCATGCATNCCCGGTCGNCGCAGCAGGTCCGCCAGGGTGATCGAGCCTTTGATCGCCGCACCGGTCTGCTGTTCCACAGCGGNNGCCACCGGNTCNCTCGCTTTCAGCCGCACCNTNGTCAGCCGTTGCGTCTCAGCTTCCATCGCCTCGAGTTTGTCGTTGAACAAGGTCCAGCGGCGGTCATCGATCAGCCCGAGCTCACGGCCCAGGGGGGTCAGTCGCCTGTCAGCGTTGTCGCCTCGCAGAATCAACCGGTATTCGCTGCGACTTGTCAGCACGCGGTAGGGCTCGCGCAGATCCTTGCTCACCAGGTCGTCGATCATCGTGCCGATGTAACTGCCCTCGCGGGGGAAGTGCACCGGCTCCTGGCCGCCGATCAGACGGGCGGCATTGACTCCTGCCACCAGACCCTGAGCCGCCGCTTCTTCGTAGCCCGTGGTGCCATTGAGCTGGCCTGCGCTGAACAGTCCTCGCACCCGTTTGGTTTCCAGGGATGGTTTGAGCTGGGTGGCGGGAAGGTAGTCGTAATCAACGGAATAGGCGGGGCGCAACATCACGGCCTGCTCGAGACCCGGCAGGCTGCGTAGCAGTTGCAGTTGGATCGGCTCCGGAAGGCCCGTGGAAAAACCCTGCACGTAGATCTCTGGGGTGTCATGCCCCTCCGGCTCCAGGAAGATCTGGTGGCTGTCCTTGTCTGCGAAGCGAACGATCTTGTCTTCGATCGAGGGGCAGTAACGCGGGCCTTTGCTGTCGATTACCCCTCCGTAGATGGCGGTGAGATGCAGGTTGTCGCGGATCAGTTGATGGGTGGCCGCGGTGGTGCGGGTGATGTGGCAGCTCATCTGTTCACCACTCACCCAGGCGGCCGGATCAAAGGAGAAGAAGCGATCGGCCGCATCACTGGGTTGCTCCTCCAGCTGGTCCAGAGCGATGCTGCGCCGATCAACGCGGGCCGGGGTGCCGGTCTTGAGCCTGTCGGTGTGGAAACCGAGCTGCTGGAGTGCTTCGGTGAGGCCTTCCGCCGCCTGTTCCCCCGCCCGCCCGGCGGCCATCGATTGATGCCCCACCCAGATGCGGCCTCCAAGAAAGGTGCCGGCGGTGAGGATCACAGCGTCGGCGCCATAGACGCTGCCGAAGTAGGTGCGGATGCTGCTGATTCGTTGTTGATCGGCTTCCCCGGTTGTTTCAAGGCCCGTCACCATCGCTTCGCGCAGGGCGAGGTTGGGGGTGTGCTGCAACAGTTGCAGCATCTGACGCGAATACTGGCGTTTGTCGGTCTGAGCGCGAAGGGCCCAGACGGCGGGGCCGCGGCTGGCATTAAGGATCCGCTTCTGAATCGCGGTGGCATCGGCCAGGCGTCCGATCACGCCACCGAGGGCATCCACTTCATGGACGAGCTGGCTCTTGGCGGGGCCACCCACGGCAGGGTTGCAGGGCTGCCAGGCGATCCGATCAAGATTGAGTGTGAACAGTGCTGTGTTCAGCCCCAGGCGAGCCGCGGTGATGGCGGCTTCACAGCCGGCATGGCCGCCGCCGACGACGATCACGTCGAAGGATTCGGTGGGGCCGGCTGAGACGCTCATGGGTTCATTATCGGCAGCAGCGCGGAATCTGACGATTCAGCTCAGCAGATCTGGCTGAGCATCGAGCAAGGCCTCGAGGGAGGTGTTGTGGAGGGTGGTGTGGATGTTCTGGCTGCGATCCAGCAACAGCAGGTGATCGCCTTGTTGCTGGATGCGGAGATTGAATCGCGATCTGGTCGTGATCCGATCCCCTTCTGCAGGATCGAAATCCTTGATGCGATCGCGTCCGCGGGAGATGCGGAAAAGATCGGCATCGGCGCCGCCGATCAGAGTGTCCCGGCGGCGTCCACCCGCAAGGATGTCTACGCCGGGGCCACCTTTGAGGGTGTCGCGTCCCCGATTCCCGCCGAGCAAATCATTTCCGGAGCGCCCTTTGAGTAGGTCGCGACCCCGCTGGCCGTGGAGATGGTCTTCGCCTGCTCCACCAAAAAGAGTGTCCCGACGGCGTCCACCCGCAAGGATGTCTTTGCCGGAGCCACCTTTGAGGGTGTCGCGTCCACGATGTCCGCGGAGCAGGTCATTTCCGGAGCCTCCTCGGAGCAGGTCGTGGCCTTGATGGCCAACAACAAAGTCTTCACCGGCGCCGGCGACAAGTGCATCATGTCCCATGCCACCTTTGAGGGTGTCGTTACCTCCAAGACTCCGCAGTTCATCTGCTTTTTGACGGCCCAATAGGTAGTCGTCGCCTCTGCTCCCTGTCAGTTGATCAGGGCAAAAACTCCCACGCAGATGTTTGCCTGTTTGTTTTGTTGAGTTGATTGACTTCAGGTCGCAGGGATCCCGCACCGGAGTCTTTGCTGTGTTGGCGGGGCGATCGGGGGTTTGATGATTGGGAACGGGGATTGGCTCAGTTTTTGGTATCGGTGCATTGCCTGGAACCTCGATCCTTGATTTGTTGGTGACAGGAATGTCAACCATCGAGGAGACGTCATTGCCGGAGCGGTCCTGGATGGCGTATCTGTCATCTTTTTTTGAGGGATCACTGTAGGAAAAGGTGACGATTTCATTTCTTTGAATTGGATCTTCAAGGTTGAGGACAACCTTGGAACCAGAGACTGAAACGGCCTTGGCGGTTTTGCTGAATCCGTTGTGGATGATGTTGAATCTAAGCGGTGCTGCGATTGAGGAAGAAAGGGTTTCGTTGAACTTAAGAATGATTTTGAGGCCATCTGTAGAGCTTTCGGCTGATAGGAATTTGGGGCTTACGGAATCACCGCTTCCGTTGTTATTATTTCCAATGTTATTGTTGCCATTGTCGTTTGAATTTTCGGATGCCCCAGTGATGTTGACTTGAAAGTCGGTCCGTGCCAGGGCCATCGAGTCGGAGACGCTGATGCGGAATTGGTCCGAAACACTGTCGCCTGAATTCAGTGCTTCGATACTGCTGGAATCTGGTGTGTAGGCATAGTCACCGGTGGATGTATCCAGCTCAAGTGTCCCGTAGTTGCCTGCCAGGCTGGTTGTGCTGTCAATCGTTGAGCCACCAAGGATTCCGTACTCAAGGCTGGCACTGGAATCAACATCCGTTGCTGTGATCGTGCCGGTTAAACCCGACGTTTGTGTTTGGGAGCTGCCTGTAATTTCGCTGATTGTTCCTGGTGAAGGGGACGTAATAGACGGATAATCATTGACTCCTGTCACAACTATCTCAAGGGTGGCTGAGCTCGTGGTTTTGTTGTCAGAAACTGTGTATGTGAAGGAGTCTGTGACTGAATCTCCTTCATTGAGTGCATCAGTTGCCGATTGATTGGCATCGTAGGCAAAGGAACCGTCCCGATTGAGTGTTAACTCTCCATAGGTTCCTTTGAGCTGTGGAAGCGCACTTGAAGAAAGCTCTGATCTTCTTGCAAGAAAGGATAGTTTGCGACCTTTCTTCTTCCATTTTCGTGCGTCTCTAAACAGTCTTCGACTTGATGCGCTGCTTACTTTTTGTACTGCTGTGATAGTAAGATCATCACCATCGACATCGGTGTCGTTGATGAGGACGCCGGATGTTGCAGTGATGTTAATCGAGTCATTTTCGTTTACCGGTTTAGAATCATCACTGCCGGTAGGGGCATTGTTGGTTCCCGTCACCGTGATGGCTAATTCACCAAGATCTTCATCGGTCCCATCGCTCAAGGTGTAGGTGAAGACATCAACAGCGGTGGCACCTTCAGCTAATGCATCGGCAGCCGTCTGGTTGGCGTTGTAGGTGTAGGACCCATCTGAGCTCACAGTCAGTGCTCCGTAGGTTCCTGTCAGTGCTGAGGAAACACTTCCATCGGTGCCGGATTGAGATTCACCTCCTGTGCGTATATCAGTAACGGTTAAATTATTCGATTCAGGATCGGTGTCGTTGCTTAGGAGTCCTGATCCAGCGGACACGTTGATGCTGGAACTCGCATCAACGGAACCTGCATCATTCGTACTTTCTGGCGAATCGTTGACGCCACCAACATCAATAATGGATGACGCTGTATTTGATGCAGCGCTGCCATCATTGAGCTGCCAACTTACTGTTCTATGTCCCAGGACAGGATTCAGGTCATCGCTGTTGCTGTAGGTCACCGACGCAAGTGCGGTGGCATAGGCACTTTTTGTTGCTGTACCCGATAGCGATAATTGCCCTGAGGCTGCATCCCAGGACCCACTAATTTCGGATGTATTGCTAAATCCAAGGATATCTTCTGTGGGCTGATATCCTGACGAAATCGTGATGGAAGCGCTTTCGATTGTGTTGTTATCGACGTCAGTCACTGTTAGTGAGCCGTCAATAATGATTGTTGCTCCTTGGCCTTCTGTGTACTTCTTCTTGGCGATTGCATCCACAAAGTGTGGAGCATCATTGACCCCTGTAATCGTGAAGCTAATTTCTCCAGTATCTCCACCTTTGCCATCAGACACTAAGTAAGTATATGAATCAGTTGCTGTCACCCCTGTGGCAAGAGCATCCGCTGCGGCAAGATCCGCAACGTAACTGTATGTTCCATCTCCATTCAATGTCAGGCTGCCATAGGTTCCTTCGCGAGATGAGCCAATAATTCCGTAATCCCCGCTTCCTGATTCAGACCCTGTTCTGAAATTTTCAATCGTTATTGAATCGCCATCGCTGTCAGTATCATTGCTGAGTATTCCACTCGCGGCACTCGTTTGTTCGGCCGTTGCATTTTCGTTGAGATTGACTGAATCGTTGAAGGCAACGGGGTTGTTGTTGACATCGATGACATTAATGGTTGCTGATGTTGATGCAATGTTGCAGCCATCTGAAGCCTCAATTGTTAGCGTATATTTATCGTTATTTCCGTGATCGAGCAAGGAGTTGTCCTGTACGATTAATTTCCCATCATTCGTGCCAATGCCGAAAATGCCATCTGAATTTCCGGATTGTATTGAGTAGGTGAGCGAATCTCCCAATTCATCTGTATCGTCACCTGAAAGGTCATTGAAATCGTGTAGTTCAAAATTGTTACTTGCATTTTCGTTGACGTCGATTGGTGATGGCGATGACAGAACCGGTGCGACTCCATCGATAACGATCGCTTTGTTGGCTGAGAGCGAATTGCTGGTTCCTGGTGTTGCTAAGGTCAAAACAGCATCGTTGCCTGCCGCATCGCGAATGGTTCCTCCGTTGCTCGATAGAGCCGTCGTTGAGCGAGCATCGAGGTCAACAGACTGATCACCGGAAGCGACGGTATAGGTGAAGGAAAGTGTGTTGGTTCCGCTACCGCTGGTGTATAGGATTTCCTGATCATTTGTGCCTGTTTCGAGGGTTAGATAAGGAGTCCCTCCGTCTTCAACCACCGTCACTACCTCAGTAAATTCAACGGTGATGGCAATGGTTTCATTGATTCCATATTCCCCATTTGTATTGGTCGAACTGACGCTGGTGATCGACGGTCCAGTGTCATCAGTGTCTGTTACGTCGACTGTTAGCTGCTGAGTGCTTTGGTTATTGCCTGTGTCTGTTGCCTTGATATTGAGAACGTAGGAGTTGTTTCCATCGGAATCGAGCGGAGTTTCGTAATCAGCTGCTGATTGAAAGCTGAGATTGCCATTGGAATCAATGTTGAACAGTGCCTCATCCCCAGTTGTTCCCAGGCTCCACGTGACCGTTTCGTTCGCGGACATCTGGGTGACGGCAGTTCCTCCTTCTGTGAAGGAGAGGCTGGAGGTTGAAGCACCTGCTCCCCCTGATGGTCCTGTGATGACCGGTGCGGTGGTATCAATAACGAGGGCGTTGTTGCCGGCGAGGGAGTCGCTGCTGGCAAGGGCCGGGAGAGTGAGGGTGGCGTTCGTGCCGACGCTGTCTCTGATGGTGGCGCCGTTGAGGGCGAGGGATGATGTGGCTTTGTAGTTGAGGTCTGAGGAGATGTCGCCGTCCTGGACCGTGTAGGAGAAGGCGAGGGTGTTGGTGCCGGAGCCGGAGGCGTAGGAGACGGTCTGGTCCGTGGATCCGGTTTCGAGGCTGAGTTGGGGTGTTCCGCCAGAGGTGTCAACG
>NYUU01000041.1 GCA_002684175.1 Synechococcus sp. CPC35 | reverse complement strand
GGATGGTGGTGATCGTGGCTGTTGCTGTGGTCGTGGCTGTTGCTGTGGTCGTGGCTGTTGCTGTGGTCGTGGCTGTGTCCGCTGGCTTCCCCGTGGTGGTGATGGGATGCGTCTTGTCCGTCCGGTTGACAGGATCCTGTGCACTCCAGTTCGCACATGACGCAGCTGTCAGCAAGACCTTCAACGTGGTGATGATGACTTTCCTGCGCGCGGCCCACGTCCTGCTCGAAGCCAAGAACCTGCGCTCTGTACTTGCAGAGGGAACAGTTCATGGCGGTGTCTCCCCGCAGCACCTCTTCCACCCGTTCTCGGAAGGTGTCCACCACCATCGGATGGTCGCCCAGGTAACTGGCGGAGAGAAACTCAACCTCGGGATGATCTGCTGAAACAAGTTCGGTGTGTTGCCTGATCCGGCTCACCAGAACCCCTGTGAACAGAAAGTAGGGAACAATCACGATGCGTCGGAATCCCAGCCGCACAACGTGTCGCAGTCCCGGTTCCACCAGGGGGAAGGTGACCCCGGAGTAAACCGTCTCTCCCCAGCCGAACCCGAATCCCTCAACAAGCATCCGGGTCACCTTGGCGACGTTGGAGTTTGCGTCCGGGTCGGAGGAGCCGCGGCCGACCACCACCAGCAGCGTTTCGGAAAGCGGAACTGCCGTCGTTGCATCATCGAGACATTGCTGGATCCGTGCACCGGCGGCAGCGACCATCAGTCGATCGACTCCCAGCTCGCGGCCGTAGTCGATCAGTAGTCCTGTTTCAGCGGTGTAGGTGTTGAGGACGGAAGGGATGTCGTTCTTGGCGTGCCCGGCTGCGAAAAGCATTGCTGGAATCGCCAGCACCCGGTTCACCCCCTTGCTTCGCAGGGCATCAAGGCCGTCCCGCAGGATCGGCTGGGCGAATTCGAGATAGCCGTGTTCCACGGGCATCGGCGCCAGTCGCGGCCGCAATGCCTCCACCATCTGTGCAAACTCATCGACGGCCAGACGGTTGCGGCTTCCATGGCCACAGATCAGAACGCCGAGTCTGTCCTCATGGAGTGCCTCCAAGTTGGTCGTTCCATGATTCGGATGATCAGACCTTATCGGTCGTATCGACATGGATCAGGCGAAACCGGATCTTTTCAACTCCCAGGCGGCCGATGCAGGCATGCTCGGAATCCTTCAACCCCAGCCGGGTCAGTTGCCGGAGCTGATCCAGCACTGGCGCGGTCCCAGGCCTCTGAGGGTCTGCAGCGGGGGCACAACATCCCGTGCAGCCGTGGATCAAGGCTGGACGTTGGATCTGCGAGAGCACTTCAGCCAGGTCCACTGGGACGAGGCAGACCGGACCGTTTTGATTGAGGGAGGCTGTCGCATGGGGGATGTTCTTGCAGCATTGCTCCCCTATGGGCGAACCATCCCTGCAGGCCTCTCCGGCCTGCCTGGCGTCGGTTATGTCCTCACCGGAGGTATGGGGCCCCTGAGCCGGCAGGTGGGGCTTGCTGTCGACAACCTGCAGGAGATCCAGGGAATCTGGGGGAACGGTGATTCCTTTTTGCTGAAGCGAGAGCAACACCTCGGATCTGCGGAATGGCGCGGACTCTGTGGCGCTGCTCCATTCCTGGCTGTGGTGGAGAAGCTTCGACTGACCACTCAGCCCTTGCAGGCGCTCTGGATCGACCAATCCTCCGGACGGCCTGAACAGCTGCCGGACTGGATGGAGGAGGCGGAACAGTTCGCCTCCGGGTCAAGTCTCCAGTGGCATTGGCAAGGCAGTGGCACTTTGCAGAGGATGCGGATCAGCTGCACTGAAGAGCCCGTTTCGCAGAGGATTGAGGGTCTTCACCAACTGCCTCCACTGGCTGCAAAACCAGATTTCCCCCAGCGTCTTCACGGCGAGGTGCTGGGACTTCTGGGGCCTGCGGGGGTTGCGTCTTGGCGGACTGTGCTGCCACAGCTGTCAGCTCTGATGCTCCGCTGTCCTCACCCCGGTTGCAGTCTGTCCTGCCAGCAAATCGGAGCTGCCACCGGCAGGGAGAGTGTTGATGTCACCTCCTTCGTTCACCGGGATGCGATGTGGAAACCCTGGATCACCGCTGTCTGGCCTGCCGGTGACGAACCTGCGCGTCAGAGAGCCCTTGCCTGGCTAGAGGAACTCTGGGGTCTGCTTCAACCGCTCTGCCCAGGCGTTCATCTGGCGCAGCTTCACGATCATCTGCCTTTTCATCAGCGGGAGCTGGAGCAGGCCTTCGGAACCTGGTTGGCGGGACTGCGCAGGCTCAAGGCCGATCGGGATCCTGATGGCAACCTGCCATCTCTCTGATCTACGGTCCATCCTGCCTGCGGCATCCGGTGATGGCCAAGCGTTCCAGCCCGACCCTGGTGAACCAGTGGTTCGCAAATCCCAGCAAGGACCTGTTGTCCGGTCTGGTGGTGGCCTTCGCGATGATTCCCGAGGCGATCGCCTTTTCAGGCATCGCGGGAGTGGATCCAAAGGTGGGTCTGTTCGGAGCCTTCTGTTTGTCGCTCACCATTGCGGTGGTCGGTGGGCGCATGGCGATGATCACTTCAGCCACAGGTTCCACAGCTCTGCTGATGACGGGTCTGGTGGCCACCGGCGAACTGAGGGGCCCCGGTCTTGGAGTTCAGTATTTGATGGTGGCGGGCCTGGTCACGGGACTGCTGCAGATCATCTGGGGCTATCTGCGCCTTGCGTACCAGATGCGCTTCGTTCCCCAGGGAGTTCTGAGCGGCTTCGTGAATGCCCTTGCTCTGCTGATCTTTCAGGCCCAGTTCCCCCAGCTGGGGATCAACCTCCATGGGGGAGAGGAGAGCCACGCGGCTGACCTGCTTCCCCACGGTTGGTGGCAGATTGTGAATGTTTGGGGGCTGGTTGTTCTGGGGCTGGTGATCATCTATGGCCTGCCGCGTCTCACCAGGGTGGTTCCTTCGCAGCTTGTGGCGATCATCGTGCTCACGGCCATCAGCCTGGCCTTCAGCTTTGACATCCCCACGGTGAGCAGCCTTGGCACGCTTCCCGCTGGATTGCCCTCGTTCCACCTGCCGTTCGGCGCTGATGGCGTTCCCTTCAACTACGAGACCCTCGGAATCGTTCTGCCAACGGCGCTGGCTATCTCCCTCGTGGGTCTGATGGAGACCTTCCTCACCCAGGACATCCTGGACGACCGCACTGATACAACCACCGACAAGAATGTGGAGGCGAGAGGTCAGGGCATCGCCAACATGGTTGCCTCGCTGTTCGGCGGCATGGCTGGCTGTGCGCTGGTGGGTCAGTCCGTGATGAATGTGGATAACGGGGGGCGCACGCGTCTCTCCACCCTTTTCTCCGGCGTCAGCCTTCTGGCGATGATTCTTCTGGCTGGACCCTGGCTCAAGCAGATTCCGATGGCGGCCCTTGTGGCCGTGATGATCAGCATTGCCGTCAGTACGGCAGACATCAATGGTCTGCGAAATCTTCGCCGCATCCCCAAGAGCGACACCTTGGTGATGCTGATGACGTTTGCGGTGACCATGCTCACCACTCCTCATAACCTCGCCCTCGGTGTTCTGGCGGGAGTCGCTCTGGCGGGCATCCTGTTCAGTCGAAAGGTGGCGAAGGTGATCCAGGTGGAAACCATCGATATCAATGAGAACGAACGTCGATACCGCGTTGTGGGTCAGCTGTTTTTCGTCAGCAAGGTCTATTTCCTTCAGGGTTTTGACATGCATGAGCATCCCGAGCGGATCAGCATTGACCTCTCCGAAGCACACATCTGGGATCAGAGCGGAGTGTCCGCTCTGGATCAGGTGATCCGCAAACTTCGGCAGGGCGGATCCTCCGTGAGTGTGATCGGCCTCAATGAGGAAAGCCTCGATCTGTTCGAGCGGATCGGTGGACAGGATTCAGCCCATGCCTGAGACGAATCGAATTGATTCAAGGGGAAGGCTTTGATCCTTCCCTGAGCATGTTCAGGCAACTGCTGAGGTCCTTGCGAATGTCCCCAAGCCTTCCCTTGATCTGCTGATCGCTCGGATTTTGCTTCACATAGCGAAGCGTCACGTCATTGCCGATGCTGATCAGCAGGCAAAGCGTTTCCAGGTCGCCACTTTCCATGGCTCTCCGCTGAGCGCCTTCGAGCATCACCCCGATCAGGGCCATCTTGTTGTTGTAGGAGCCGCGGTCACCGTCTTCCCAGGCCAATGCCGCTGTTGCAGGAACCAACCCGGCGAGTCCCGCCATCAGCCAGGCGATGCCTTTCATCTTCAACCGATGAGAAGGTCGACGCTAAGCCGAACTGTCCATCTCAGACCTGGATCTGGGACAATCCCACCCGATCCGTACCAAGGCTGATGAACCGTTCCCTCCCTTGCATCCTGATCGGAGCCCTGGCAGGGCTGACAGGGGTGCTCAGTGGTTGTGCCTCCCTGGGCGACGAAGGTGGATCCCGGCTTGATCTGGTGAAGCAACGGGGCGAGCTGCTCTGCGGAGTCAGCGGCAAAATCCCTGGCTTCAGCTTTCTCAGCCCCGATGGTCGTTATGAAGGCCTGGATGTGGATATCTGCAGAGCGATGGCGGCAGCGTTTGTCGGCGACTCCGAGAAGGTGCAGTATCGACCGCTGACAGCCCCTGAACGGTTCACAGCCCTGCGTTCCGGCGAGATCGACCTGCTCTCGCGCAACACCACCCATACACTCAGCCGTGATGCGGTGGGTGGCAATGGCCTCAGCTTCGCTCCCGTGGTTTTCCATGACGGACAGGGGCTGATGGTTCCAGCCGACAGTGGCGTGAATTCGCTTGCCGATCTCAGTGGAAAGGCCATCTGCGTCGGTTCTGGAACAACCACGGAGCAGAACCTCAATGACGCATTTCAATCCAGAGATCTTCCTTACAAGCCAATCAAATATCAGGATCTGAATCAGGTGGTGGGCGGCTATCTGCAGGGCCGCTGCGCTGCGATGACCTCCGATCGTTCGCAGCTGGCTGCGGCCAGATCCGGTTTCGCAGATCCGCAGAAGCATGTGATCCTCGGGGACCGCATCAGCAAGGAGCCTCTGGCCCCAGCAGTGGTGGGTGGTGATCAGCGGATGTCGGATGCGATGAGCTGGGTGATCTATGCCCTGATCGAAGCCGAGGAACGAGGCATCACCAAGGCCAACTTGACGGAAATGGTCGAGAAGGCAAAGGCCGATCCCTCTCAGGCTGCTCTGCGTCGTTTTCTGGGAGTGGACGGTGGCCTCGGCAGCAAGCTCGACCTCCCCGATGACTTCGTGGTTCAGGTGATCCAGGCCACTGGGAACTATGGCGAGATCTATGCCAGGCATCTCGGACCCGGCAGTGCCGTGGAGATCCCCAGGGGAGCGAACCGCCTCGCTGAAAATGGGGGCCTGATGATCGCTCCGCCGTTCACCTGATGCAGCGCCGACGCCTTCTGCTTCAGATCGGCTTTGCGGCAGTTCTGCTGAGCTTGCTGGCTCTGCTGATCAACAACCTGGCTGTGAACCTGATCCGGACCGGGTTGGGGGTGAGCTTCAGCTGGCTGCAGCGGCCGGCCGGCTTCGCACTGGCTGAGCATGTGCTCCCCTACAGCCCTTCGGATTCCTATGCATGGGCCCTCGCGGTGGGTTGGTTCAACAGCCTGAAGGTGATCCTGGCCGGTCTGGTGTTGTCGACGTTGCTGGGTGTTGGCGCCGGTGCCGCCCGCAGCAGCGGTAACCGTCTGTTGCGCAATCTGGCGGGAGCCTATGTGGCTCTGATCCGTCAGGTTCCCCTGCTGCTGCAGTTGTTGTTCTGGTATTTCGTGGCCTTTCTCGGCCTGCCCAACACTCCAGCCGCTGGACTGATTCATTTTTCGAATCAGGGAATCCGTCTGCTCGGGTTGCCTCTGAGTGTTGAATTCTGCTCTGTGCTCACCGGTCTCACGGTGTTCACCGGTGCTTCGATCGCTGAGATCGTCCGAGGCGGTATCAACTCGGTTCCCAGAGGACAGTGGGAGGCCTATCGCAGCCTGGGCCTCGCCGATGGGCTGGGCCTGCGCCGGATCGTGCTGCCCCAGGCCCTGCCGGCGATCCTGCCGGCGCTCACCAGTCAGTACCTCAACCTGGCCAAGAACAGCACCCTGGCCATTGCAGTGGGCTACGCCGATCTCTATGCGGTCAGTGACACCACGATCACCCAGACAGGACGTGCGATTGAGGGCTTTCTGTTGTTGCTTCTGAGCTTTCTGCTGCTCAATCTGCTGATCAGCGGCGGCATGGCGGCGTTCAACGGCGCTGTTCTGGGCAGGCTGCGGAGCAGTCGCTGATGAACCGTTGGCTCGACACTCTGATCACGCTGCTGCTGATGGCTCTGCTGGGCTGGGGCGGTTGGACGGCACTGCACTGGTTNCTGGTTGGGGCGGACTGGAGCGTGGTGACCACNAATCTGCCGCTGTATGCCCTGGGAAGTTACCCGGAGGATGAGCGCTGGCGNCCCCTGCTNTGGATGCTCGNNNTGATCCTGTTGACGGGATTGACACTGCTCGGGCCGCGGCGGGCGGTCTGGCGGCGCGCGCTTCCTCTGCTTTGGATCGGCATGGCTCCTGTTGGGCTTTGGCTTCTGGCGGGAGGCCTGGGACTGCTCCCGGTGGGCACGCGGGACTGGGGTGGGCTGACACTCACCCTGCTGCTGACAGCCGGCAGCGGTCTGCTGGCCCTGCCGCTGGGTGTTGTGCTTGCCCTTGGTCGCCGCAGTGATCTGCCGGTGCTGCGGCTGAGCAGCACCGCCTACATCGAGCTGATGCGAGCGGTGCCGCTGATCGCGGTGTTGTTTTTCGGGCAGCTGCTGATTCCCCTCTTCCTTCCGCCTGGGTTGGAGATCAACCGTGTGCTGCGGGCTGTGCTGGCTTTCGCTCTGTTTGCAGCGGCCTACATCGCCGAAGATGTGCGAGGCGGCCTCCAGGCGATTCCACCCACCCAGCGGGAGGCGGCGATGGTGTTGGGGCTTTCACCCCGTCAGACTCTGCAGCTTGTGGTGCTCCCCCAGGCGCTGCGCATTGCTCTGCCTTCACTCACCAATCAGGCGGTGGGGTTACTGCAGAACACAAGCCTGATGGCGATTTTGGGACTGGTGGAACTGTTGGGGATCAGCCGCAGCCTGCTGGCGAATCCGGCCTTCATCGGTCGCTATCTGGAGGTGTACATCTGGCTGGCTGCGGTTTACTGGCTGGCGTGCACGGCAATGGCGCTGCTGGCCCGTCACCTTGAAATCCAGCTCGACCCCGTCCGTTCTGCCCGATGACGATTGCAATTCGTGCCACTGATCTGGTGAAGAGTTACACCCCGGGGCTGCGGGCTCTTGATCGGGTGTCGCTGAAGGTGACCAGTGGCGAGGTTCTGGTGGTGATGGGACCCTCCGGGTCGGGCAAGAGCACGTTGATCCGTACCTTCAACGGATTGGAAACCCTGGATGGCGGCAAATTGGATGTGCTCGGTGTGCGGTTGGATGCCGCCCACGAGGAACGGCAGGTGCGGGCGATCCGCAAGCGGGTGGGCATGGTGTTTCAGCAGTTCAACCTGTTCCCCCACCTTTCGATCGTCGACAACATCTCCCTGGCGCCGATCAAGGTGCAGAAGCGTTCCAAGGCCGAGGCCGATCAACGGGCGATTGAGTTGCTTGATCAGATGGGTATTCGCGAGCAGGCACGCAAGTATCCGGCTCAGCTCAGTGGTGGCCAGCAGCAGCGCGTTGCGATTGCACGGGCTCTGGCGCTGGATCCGGAGGTGATGCTCTTTGATGAGCCCACCAGTGCATTGGATCCAGAGCGCGTAAAAGAGGTGCTGGATGCGATGCGTCAGTTGGCGCAAGGCGGGATGACGATGGTGGTGGTGACCCACGAGATTGGCTTTGCGCGTGAGGTGGCTGATCGGGTGATGTTTATGGATCAGGGCCAAGTGGTGGAAACGTCAGAACCGCAAGCTTTTTTCAGCAATGCCCGGGAAGAACGCAGCCGGAAGTTTCTCAACCAGCTGCTGGATTAACAGCTGTCGTACTGAAAGTGCGCTTGATGTTGGGTGCCTGATTATCTTGGGCGAGCGTATGGCAGACGAGCAGGGCGTTATTGACGTTTTGGAAAAGGTTTTTAGGCTTGAAGTCTTTTCAGAGATCATTTTATGTCAAGCATCGTTGATCTCAGTGAATTAGCAAAATATGCTCTGGCAAATTATTGGGCCGATCAACTTTTTAGTGGCAAAATTATTGTTGGGTCTAATAATAACCCTACCATTAAAGATGAATTCGGACATTCCGCTCATTATGAAGACTTTCTCTTCCCAACTAGTTTTCCTGCTTATTTAACGGAGCCTGAGTCTTCTTTAAAGCTTCAATCCGGTTCGTTAGAAGAGCTGAAGCTTGAAAACCAGCAATGGAAGGACAAGGGGACTGATGCTGATCCTTGGTACTATAGAAACTTATTAATGAGTATGTTGCGACCGGCTTCGGGTGACACAAAAAGCTTAAAGCTGGCGGCTAAGAAACACCTTCACTATAACCATACCCATAAATACTTAAGTGATCCTGACGGTGCTGGGCCTTTTTATAGCGGCTTCAATTATTCATTCAAAAATGCGCCCGAAAAATATAATCCCGAAAAATACTCTCCTATGCTCATGGTTGAATGGAATGTCAATGATCTGAAGGATGAAAACGTTCAAATTGGGGAGGATGGTGTACAGATTGAAGCGGTAACAGAGGACGATGTTTTAAAAGATGATCCTAACGGTTATCAATCGGTTGTAGGATTTACATACCTTCCTGGGAGTAATTCCATGGAGCTGTCTTTTGAGGAAACTGTTGAAAAGACAAATAAATTAACCGATAAAACGACTTCAGGAACGAGAGAAAAGTCTGCAGAAGGCGAGTACAAAGAGTCTGAGTTTGCTGTCAGTATAAATACTGAAACTGATATTTTTGGTACTGATGTAGAGACTTCAACTGACTATTCGGAGGTTCATAAGGATCTTTGGCTTGGGGTGGAAAATGTGAATTTTTCCGAAGAAACTTCCATTGAGGAGTCGTCCTCGCTGACCATTCAAGTGAGCGGAGGGGTTGTCGATAGATTTCACCGTTATACGGGAAATAATTTCATTGATGGTAATAATCAGCCTTTTGATGAGCGATTAGAGCCAGGTGTTACATATGAGTGGGCGATTACTTTTTCTGAGGGACAAGTTCAAAATAATCTGAATGGGGTTGTGAGATACGACGGACCCCAAGATTATGCGCAATTCTATGATTATGGAGCGGCTGGAAAAAGGGACGGAGATAAGCGTGGTGATGGAATTCAATTTTCGATGGCCCAGGCTTTTAATATTGGTGATCAATATGATGTGTGGGGCGCCAATCAATGGGAGAAACCTGATTTTACATTCCCAACCGCTGATCCGAATGATTCTACATACGTTGATGTAAGCAGTGGATCCTTGGCTACAGCCTCAATGTATGCCGGTATTAGTGTGGTGCTCAGCGCTAAGATTGATCAAGAATCTGTAGAAGAAATAGGTGCTTCAGCTCGTCGTTCGGGCAGTAGAAAAATCTTTGATTTTAATAAGCATCGACCAACCAAGTTGATTGACCGATACTCACTTAAGGGCCGCTCCTCAGGCTCGAAAATAAGGGATACATTTTCCCGTGATTTTATTCAAATGGGTGAAGGACATGATGTTGTGCGCTTGCGCGGGAACTGGAATGGAGAGGAGGTGGGTGATGTGGTTCGCCTTGGTGATGGCAACGACAAGCTGATTCTCACGAAGGCGAAAGGTCTTAATTCCATTCATGCTGAGGCTGGCGATGATCATGTCGTTGATTCTTCTCTGGATACACGCGCCGATCTTGGATCTGGTAACGATCGCTATGTGTTCAAAGGTGGATCTGACATGGTCACCCTTGGCTCCGGGCAAGATCATTTTGATGTCGATGCCGAAACTGCTGATGGCACTTTTGTTGTGTCTGATTTTGAAGTCGGGCCTGATTGGCTCACCGGCTTAGGTGCCAAGGCCTTCTTGGAATGGAATCCAGAGGGACTTCACTTTGCGGTTCAGGACTCCAAATCTGTTGGTGGAAGATTGCATACTGGGGTGGCAGGCAATGATCCTGAAACCTGGATCGCGCTTGCTCTTCATAACCCCAAAGTGTTTGGTCTTAAGTCTGAGCATGGGCATCTTTTGGATTGGCAAGCCATTCGCGATGTCTATGCCATCGATGGATTTAATCGGAGATTGAACGCTCCGTTGCCGTGGTTGTCATTTCAAAAGCGAAAGGGAATGGTTAAAGACGCCGTTGCCAAGATCGTGAATAATGGGGAAACGGTTAAAGGCATCAAATCACTCTCTGCGCAGTCCAAACAAAGCTTGTTTGGGATGGCTGAGGATGCCGATAGTTATGGCGCTTTTATTCGGTCTGTTGTGATGGAGGCTGATCAGCTCTTNGGCTGACNAAATCTCACTCGNNAATATCCTTAATTCGTCTATTTTCCTTTTCGGCCACAACTATGGTGTCATTATTTCTGTACATGGCTCCTTTGCCATTACAGACTTCAAGTTGTGTTTAAGACCCAAATTGAGCGCTAATTGTGAAATTAAGTAAAAACAACCGCTTTCAGATCGCCTAACAAAGTGCCTACAGTTGTGAATAAGTGGTTTAGTTGGTGGAGTCATGTCCTTCTGTTTAAAAGCTTCTGATATGAATTTGGTATTGAAGTTTAAAAGTAAGTGTAGGCTAAGTCGTTGAATTATTTTATTGCGTTCGACCATGATTCTGCAATGTGGTCTTTGCCTGTGCGAAGTCGCGATTTTTAGATTAATTAATGATGAAAAAGGTCAGAAAGCATGTGTATAAGAACAAAGAAAGGAAGGCGGAATAGGTGCGGATAGGAGTATCATTTTTTACCTGAATGCCGACCCATTCGTATTGCGAGATGAAAAATTGATACTTGAGTTTAGAAACAAAAGGAGCGATAAATAATGTCAGCGATGTGAGGGCAAAAATAATTCCCAAGGGTGATGACACCAATTCAGAAAGCATGAGATAAACCATGAATATTTTGAGAGGATAGGCAATGAGCATGTTCGCTAAAGTTCGCAACTTGTTGGCTTTACAAGACTTATGGATAGAGAGGCGGTGGGCAGTTACATGTTTGATCGCGGCTATTTTTGCTGAATTGTTGTCTTCTTTGGCGACTTTGTTCTAAGCCCCCTATGCCAAGTTTCGAAGCATGGTGTTTGACCTCAGCGCTAATCAATTAATGCGATTGGGTTTGTTTTGAATGTGCCTAGGAATGAAGATCTGATTTGATCAAAATTCAAACGTCATTGAATTTGCTTCGAGCTGGAATTAACGCTGGCGCTCTGAAGCCAGTGCTGCCATTGGTATCAAGTCAGGTTCTTCTGATTCTCTGTTCGTTTGGTGACTGTGTTCTGCGCGGATTCTCTTCCATTGCCCGTTGAAATCGCTGCTTTTGTCTCGGTAACGATTGTGTATTCGATGCGGTCGTCATCGGAACAGCAGAAATCGCGGTAATAGCGATCCAATGCGTCGTAGGCCGTGTTGTAGCTCTCGAAAATGGTTCTGGTCAGGCTGTCCTCGAGGCCGTCGCTGCGGATGATCCGATAGCTGTCCTGGCGACTGGCGTTTTGCTTGGTGATTTCAGCCATCCGCCAGCGGTAGCTGAGCCAGCGCTTGCTCAACCGCTTGCAGCTCCCGTTCCGTGTCCTGCCAGCACTCATTGCCGATCGGCAGATTCTGCACCTGGTCCGCCAGCAGCAGCATCAGCTGTTCGCAGCGTTGCTGAAGGGTTCGGCGCAGCATGGGCGTGTTTGCGGACGGTTGCGACTTTGGCACAGGCCCCGAGGCTTTCTACGGTCTCCTGAGCAACGGGAGGAAAAGTGCTGCGGTTTCTGATGGAACTGCTGCCCTGTTTGTTCATCGGCTTCTGGGTGGGGCGGAAGCATCAGGAGCTTTCGGTGCGGTTGGCGGCGCCACTGGTGCGATTCGGAGTGCCCATCAGCGTGATGGGGTTGTTGCTGAAGGGTGGCCTCAGCGGTGAAATGCTCGTTGCGGCGTTTTTGGCCGTGATCGCCATCACCGTTGTGCTGCTGCTCGCACCGCGGCTGCCGGGGTGTCAAAGCCTGCGTCGCCCCTCCCTGCGGCTCGGCAGCTGTATCGGAAACACGGCCTATTTCGGCGTGCCTCTGGTGCTGGCGTTCCTTCCCCCCGAAGCCCTTTCGGTCAGTATTGGCTACGACCTTGGGGCGACGCTGCTCACCTGGAGTGTCGGCCCGTTGTTCCTGGGTGCTGGCGGATCTGTTGCCTCAGGTGTTGCAGCGCGCAGGTGGTTGATTCAGCTGTCTGCCAGTCCCGCGACCCGGGGTCTGTTCGGGGCTCTGCTGGTGCAGTGGACGCCTTGGGCTGCTCAGGTGACCGAGGCATTGTGGTTGCCGTCACGGCTGGTGATCCTGCTGGCTCTGATGGTTCTGGGGATGCGTCTGGGAAGTCTTTCCAGGGATGAACAGTCGATGGGGGGGATGCCTTCCGGGCTCCTGCCGCCGCTTCTGGTCAAGCTCGTGGGATATCCGCTGCTGCTTCTGTTGATGGGGTTTGGCCTTCGGCTGGATCCGCTCATGATTCAGGCTCTTGCTTTGCAAGGGGCAGCACCTACTGCGATTTCATTGCTTCTGATCGCCGAGTCCGTTGAGCGTGATCAGAAGCAGGCAGCTGCCCTGGTGTTCTGGAGCACGGTGATCGCTTTGTTCACGGCACCAGTCTGGGGTTTTCTTCTGCCTCGGATCATGCTTTCGCAGTGATGAATGCAGGATGTTGTTGTCAATAAAAAAATCTTTTTAGTATTAATTGCATTTTTGTTGATGGCCTCTGTGATTCGGACAACCGGCCATTGTTCTACTTGCCTTGAGTGTTTAGTTGCTGCTATTGTGAAATTATAGATTGGAGGCAAAAGATGGCACAAGTTAATATTGTTGGCTCTCTGGGTTTGTTTGTGACGATTGTTGCTTTAACGATTATAGGCTGCAGGCTTAATCATTCCATTCAATAATGTTTCAGTATGTCTGATTCGACGCGCTTCTCTTTCTATCCTTGCGCGTCGCTTTGATCAGTTAGTCCGGAATCGTCGAAAGGTGAGATTAATCCGTAATTGTTTGACGCGACGTCTCTGAGGAACACTGTGAACCCATTGTTGTTGGCAGCCCTGATGCATGATTAGAAGGTCTCCGTCACTCAGGGCCAGAGATGCTTTGCGGTGAGGATCAATGCGATTTCGCAACTGAAAGTCCCGTGTTGCTCCCAGTGAGAGCGAGGCGATTGGTGCGGTTTGATCAATCTCAGGTTCATCATCGGCATGCCAGCCCATTCGATCATCACCATCTCGGTAAAGATTGAGAAGGCAGCCGTTGAAGTCCGCTTCACAGGTTTGATTCACCTGAAGCAGCAGGGGGGTGAACCATTCAGGCCAGCCTGATCCGCTATGGATGGCTCCGCTGTAGCGGTAATTCAGTCCTTCAACTGCCAGAAACTCAGTCATCCGTGGAACCGGATGACTTTTTCCGTAGACCTTCACCACGGGGCGCTGCCACCTGATCCTGTCCTGAAGCGTTCTTTGCCACTGCAGAGATGTGTCGGGTTTCAGCCAGGCCTGATGCAGGTTCCAGTGAAGCGTCGTGGTGGGATCAATCGTCATCGGATCCGCTGATTCAGGCCACGGCGTCCACTCTGGTGGTCTTCACCGACGACCGCTGAGGGCAGATTTCCTTCGATGGGCTCAGTGGATCCATGACGTGGGATGAAGACTCCCTCTGGATCTGCTGTTGATCCCATACATTCATGGAATGGCAGCTCGCATCACCGAAGACGAATTTCTCAAACGCGCTCAGCAGCGTTTCGGCGATCAATTCGATTACGGCGAGATGCGCTGGCGCAGTTACAAGAGCCCAGTGAAGATCCGCTGCACCTGTCATCCGGTTCAGGAAATCACAATCACTCCTGAAAAGCATCTCCAGACTCTCGGAGGATGCCGTCACTGTCTTCGAGAGCGCCGTATCGCTTCCCTTGAGCGGGAGCTCAACCGGAAGTCAGCTGAGCGTCCCGATTCTTCAACCTCCAGTCCATCCAAACCGCAGACCGTGGGCGAATCGGCATCGACCCTGTCCTTCTGAAGAAGGCTTTTGGCGGTTTCACTCGTTCTGGTTCTGGCGCTCACCTGGAGCGGCTGGTTCTTCAGTCAGCGCGTTGCCTTCGCTCGTCAGCTCGGCACCACCATGGTGGTGTTGCTGCTCGGTTTTCTGGTGACCAACCTCCTTGGTTGGCGGCCGGACACCAGAGCCAGCTCCTGGATCAGCGGTCCTCTGACGTCGCTGGCGATCGCCCAGCTTCTGCTGGCGGTTGATCTGCGCCGTATCTGGCCGGATGCCAGACGCTTGCTGCTCCCATTCATCACTGCCGTGATCTGCACGCTGATCGCCGTGCTGGTGGGGGCTCTGCTGTTTCAACCGTGGCTTGGTTCGGATGCCGGACTGCTCGCAGGAGTGTTCACCGCCACCTTCACCGGCGGCAGTCTCAATTTCGTGTCAGTCGCACGCACCCTCACCCCGCCGGAACCGTTGTTGCTGCTCGCCATGGCAGCCGATCATGTGGCCTTTGCTGCCTGGTTTGGAATCAGTGTGCTGATCGGTCGCCGCTGGGGTCGATCCAGACGGTCCTCAAAGACCTCCGATGCTGCGAGTGGAACGGCAGAACCCCCGTCACTCGATTGGTCGAACATCCTGTTCGGGCTGTTGTGGAGCGGTGGCGTGCTCCTGGTGGCAGAGGCGATCAACGCTCTGATTCAGATCGTCTGGAGCGGTTGTCCAACGATCCTCGTGCTTACCACGGTGGCTCTGCTGGCGGCCCAGCTGCCTGGAGCGTCCAGCCGGAGAGGCTGTTATGGCCTTGGTCTGCTGCTGATTCAGCCCTTTTTCATGGTGATCGGTCTCAGCTCTCCCGTGGGTGGGCTGCTTGGTGCCGGCTTCCCGGTTCTCCTCTACGCCGCCTGGATCGTGGCAATACAGGGAGGCACTCTGTTGCTGATCCGGCACTGGCGGCGCTGGCCTCTGACGGAGTGCCTGGTGGCATCCCAGGCGGCCATCGGAGGTCCAAGCACCGCCCTGGCTCTGGCCACATCACTTGAATCGGCGTCCCTGGCGATGCCAGGGGTGGCGATCGGGCTGTGCGGTTATCTGATCGGAACCTATCTCGGGTTGTTGTCTGCCTCTTTATTGGCCATTAGTTAGTGCCC
>NYUU01000040.1 GCA_002684175.1 Synechococcus sp. CPC35 | reverse complement strand
CAGCAGCGCCGGAGCAGATAAGGCCAGACTCTCTTTCGCCGCTTCCAAGATAAGACAACACCAATGAATGCTTCGATTGCGGATCAAACTCACGAATCGCTTGCGTTCTCTGTTCTGACGAGATCAGACCATAACCATCGAAGCTCCAAAGCACATCAACATCATGTCCATCACTAACAATCGCAAGGCACCCAAGGCCATGCCTGGGATTTTCAAAAAATAAACTCTCGCCCGGTTATGCATCAACACAATTTTCTCAAAATACAACTCATTATAAATCCCAATATCCACATTTTATCAACGCGCAAATGCCAAGCCATGAAGCCTCGAATTTTCACATCAGAATCCGTTATTAATTTAAGCAGAACCTCAACAGACCCATCTACCTACATTAAATAACGGCACTCTTACTGATAACTGTCCTCCTGCAGCGACAACTCCAGGAACATTCGGTGCTCGTTATTGGACTTGACCGCTTCGAAGAGGTCAAGGATCCAAATCCTAAGCTGAATGTCCACGTCTGCGAGCGGCGTATTAGCCTCCTGATCAACAGGAGAACCGGCAGAAAATACAGCCGAACCGGACAATGCGACAGAACTGAACAGTGCAACAGAACTGGAAAGTCCCCATACAAAAAGAGGAAATAACAACACAAATCCTTTGGGACGTCGTTGAAAAATTAATTTCATTACGGCCACAAACGATGACAAGCGGTTAATGCCATTCAGCGCCTCAAGATTCGCCCATGGCCGCCCACGCAGGATCATCCGACAGGTGACTTCACCCTCCAGATCCTGATCAGCTCACGCCAGCAAAAACGGATCATTCATCAGCCCTCACCTGCTCACCCAGAGCCAAGACCAACGCTTCACTGACAGTCTCGGCCTCCAGCAAGGCCAGATCCAAACCGGCCGCCATAGGCCCCAGACCACTGCCCTTCGGAACCACAGCTCGTTTGAACCCCAGCCTCGCCGCTTCCTGAAGACGAAGCTCGAGCTGGCCGACAGGGCGCAACTGGCCGCCCAATCCCAGTTCACCGATCAGAACAGTGCCCGCCGGCAAGGTGAGATCGCGAAAACTGGCCACGACAGCCGCGGCCACTCCGAGATCGGCCGCCGGTTCCTCCACCTCCAATCCGCCCGCCACAGCCAGGTAACAGTCGAAACGTGACAACGGCAGACCCATGTGCTTTTCCAACACGGCCAGAATCTGATGCAGGCGGTTGGTGCCGACGCCGGTGGCTGTCCGTCTGGGGCTTGCGTAGCTGGTGACGTTGACCAGCGCCTGAAGATCCACCACCAACGAGCGGGTGCCCTCACAGGCCACGATCGTGGCCACCCCGGAGGCACGGGCATCGCTGAGGAAGAGTTCACTCGGGTTGCCAACTTCAGTAAGCCCCTGGGCCTGCATCTCAAACAGCCCCAGTTCATGAGTTGCACCGAAGCGATTCTTGACGCCCCGGAGCAATCGGTGGCTGGCGAAGCGATCCCCTTCGAAGGTGAGCACTGCGTCCACCAGATGCTCGAGCACCTTCGGACCGGCCAGCATGCCCTCCTTGGTGACATGCCCTACCAGAAGCAGAGCGATGGTCTGGCGCTTGGCCAGCCGCTGCAACGCGGCTGCACATTCCCGAACCTGACCCACCGATCCAGGTGCACTGGCGAGGTTCGCGTCATGAAGCGCCTGAATGCTGTCGATGATGGCAACGGCAGGACGCAGTGACTCCAGCTCCTCGAGCACGAGCTCCAGGTCCGTTTCCGCCAGGAGCTGAAGATCAGACGCTTCGCCTGCAAGACGCTCCCAGCGGAGTTTCACCTGCTGAGCCGATTCCTCCGCACTGACGTAGAGCACCGAATGCTGACTCGCCATCGCGGAAGCGCTCTGCAGCAGCAGGGTGCTCTTGCCGATGCCTGGATCTCCACCCACAAGTACAAGGGATCCCGGCACCAGTCCCCCCCCCAGAACACGGTTGAATTCCGAAGAACCTGTGGCCAGACGCTGCAACGGCTGATCCCCCAGAGAAGCGATCGCCGTGGAGCGGCGAGGGCTGGGGGTCTGCTCCGGATCCGGGGCGCTTCTTCGTCTGCGGCCATCCCCGACAGGCTGGGATTGCTCCACCAGTGAATTCCAGCTGCCGCACTCCGGACAACGCCCGAAAAACTGTCTGGCCCTGGCTCCACAGGCCTGACAGATGAAATGAGCGGCGGTTCTGGGCACTGCGAACTATGAAGAAACTTGGTTTTGAGTGAACAAGATGGGTGGACGACCTTTTATTTGTGTCCACAACTAGTAGGCCCATCGGCTTATGACGGCCACGACTCCCTCGAAGGAAACAATTCTCGTGGTCGACGACGAGGCATCGATCCGTCGGATTCTCGAAACCCGCCTCTCGATGATTGGTTACAACGTCGTCACAGCATGCGACGGCACTGAAGCCCTGGAGCTTTTTCCCACCTGCATGCCGGATCTTGTCGTCCTTGACGTGATGATGCCCAAGCTCGACGGCTACGGCGTCTGCCAGGAGCTGCGCAAGGAATCGGATGTTCCGATCGTGATGCTCACAGCCCTTGGTGATGTTGCTGACCGCATCACCGGACTGGAACTTGGTGCAGATGACTATGTGGTGAAACCGTTCAGCCCGAAGGAACTGGAGGCTCGGATCCGCTGCGTTCTGCGGCGAGTGGAGAAGGAGCAGGTGCCGGGGATCCCCAACTCAGGTGTGATCCAGGTCTCCGATCTCCGGATCGACACCAACAAGCGTCAGGTGTTCCGGGGTGATGAACGCATTCGGCTCACGGGAATGGAATTCAGCCTGCTCGAACTGCTGGTGAGTCGATCGGGTGAACCCTTCAACCGCGGCGAAATCCTCAAGGAAGTCTGGGGGTACACCCCGGAGCGGCATGTGGATACCAGAGTGGTTGATGTTCATATCTCCAGGCTGCGTTCCAAACTGGAGGATGATCCAGCCAACCCCGAGCTGATTCTCACGGCTCGTGGCACCGGCTACCTTTTCCAGCGCATCATCGACTCCGTTGCCTCCGAAGGACCCTGATTCCTCCCAGGCCCCCTGGCCCCGGAGCAAGACCCCCCGCCCGCGGGCGATACGTCGCCTGGTGATCTGGTATAGGCGCAATGCCGCGGTCACAACGATCGTGGACAGCGCAGCCAGTTCAGCGACGGCAGCTGGATCTGTGGCAGGAACCGTTGTCTCCGGTGCCGGAACCATGGCGAGCAGCGTGCTGCAGCCATTGGTCTTTGATCCACTCCGGAGACTGCAGGGCAACGCCGACCCCGAGGGGATCAACGACAGCGAACGGCTGTGGGTGGCCGTGGATGGCATGGGGGGTGACCATGCGCCCGGTCCGATCCTGGAAGGCTGCCTGGAAGCGATTGAACGGCTGCCTCTGAAGATCCGCTTCGTCGGGGAGACAGACCGGGTGCTGAAGGCCGCCAACGCCCTCGAACTGCGCGAACCCCTGGAGAGCGCCAGAGCAGCCGGCTATCTGGATCTGGTGGCCAGCGGCCCCTCGATCGGCATGAATGATGAGCCCACGGCTGTGCGTCGAAAACGCGATGCCAGCATCAATGTGGCGATGGATCTGGTCAAGAACGGGAAGGCTCTTGCGATCTACTCCGCAGGCAACTCCGGTGCGGTGATGGCCTCAGCGATCTTTCGACTCGGAAGACTGAAGGGGATTGACCGTCCTGCCATCGGCGCCCTGTTCCCAACAAAGGATCCCGCGCAACCCGTTCTGGTGCTTGATGTCGGCGCAAACATGGATTGCAAGCCTGCCTATCTGCATCAGTTCGCCCTGCTCGGAAATATCTACAGCCGTGATGTTCTTCAGGTGGACAGGCCCCGTATCGGCCTGCTCAACATCGGGGAAGAGGAATGCAAAGGGAATGAACTGACTCAGAAAACCCATGACCTCCTGAAGGAGGAGAAACGTCTTCATTTCGCAGGCAACTGCGAGGGCCGCGATGTTCTTTCAGGCGATTTCGATGTGGTGGTCTGCGATGGATTCACCGGCAACGTGCTCCTGAAATTCCTCGAATCGGTGGGGAGTGTGCTTCTCGGAGTGCTGCGAGCGGAACTACCCAGAGGACGTCGAGGGAAGGTTGGGTCAGCCTTTCTGCGCGGCAATCTCAGGAGAATCAAGAAGCGGCTGGACCACGCGGAACACGGCGGAGCACTGCTGCTTGGGGTGAACGGGATTTCCGTCATCGGCCATGGCAGCAGCAAGGCGCTCTCCGTCGTCAGCGCGCTGCGCATCGCGCATTCCGCTGCCAGCCACGGTGTGATGGATGACCTTGCGAATCTTCAGCAAGGCTGTGATTGACTGACGCCACTTCTGGTTGATCAACGCCTTGGTTGCGCCGAGCCCCAGCGCCGTTGGAGTGTTGCTTCGGGGATGTGGCAGCGCCACCCCGAACGCCTCGATCAGCAACGACGCTCTGGGTCGAAGGGTTGAGACCAGTGACGCCTGGATCCGCAGCCGCACCGGCATCGGTGCCAGGCGTGTGATCGCTTCGGATGAATCCATCGCTGAGCTGAGCGCCCTGGCGGCAGAGCGGGCCCTGACAATGGCGAACTGGTCGGCAGAAAGTCTGGACCTGATTCTGCTGGCCACCTCCACACCGGATGATCTGTTCGGTTCCGCTCCCCGTCTTCAGGCTCGTCTCAAAGCCTTCAATGCCGTCGCCTTCGATCTGACTGCCGCCTGCAGTGGATTTCTGTTCGGACTGGTGACCGCCGCCCAGTATTTGCGCAGCGGTGCCATGAAACGGATTCTGATCGTGGGAGCCGATCAGCTGAGCCGTTGGGTGGACTGGGATGACCGCCGCTCCTGTGTCCTCTTCGGTGATGCAGCAGGAGCGGTGCTTCTGGAGGCTTCCACGGATCAGCGTGATGATCTCGAGGGCTATCTGCTGCGCTCGGACGGCCGCCGAGGAGAGGTGCTGCAGTTGCCGCAGGTCGAGGAGAGACTCCCCCTCGTGGGAGAGACCAGCCATCAGCGCGGCGGCTTCCAGCCGATCCGGATGAATGGCCAGGAGGTCTACAAGTTTGCGGTGAGGGAAGTGCCATCCATTCTTGAAAACCTCCTGCAGGAGGCCGGCATATCCGCTCATGCGATCGACTGGCTGCTGCTGCACCAGGCCAACCAGCGCATCCTCGATGCCGTGGCTGAACGTCTGGAGATTCCGAACGACAAGGTGCTCAGCAACCTGGCGCACTTCGGCAACACATCAGCCGCCACCATTCCGCTCATGCTGGATGAAGCGGTGCGGGATGGCCGCATCACGCCGGGGCACAGAATTGCAAGCAGCGGCTTCGGAGCCGGGCTGAGCTGGGGGGCGGCTCTGCTTCGGTGGAGCGGCCCCGCGTAACCTCCGGCTCGATCTGAACGACACAGCATGGCAATCGCCTGGGTCTTCCCCGGTCAGGGCTCTCAGAAGGTGGGCATGGCGGAACCGCTGCTCGAACTGAGCGGAGCAACGACGCGATTCAAGATGGCGTCAGAGCTGCTGGGACGTGACCTCCTGGCGATCTGCAGAGGAGAGAGCGGCGGTGGCGACGGGCCTGATGAACTCAACGACACGCGAAATACGCAACCCGCTCTCTTCGTGATCGAGTCGCTGCTCGTGGACGGCCTGTTGGCTCAGGGTCGTGCGGCATCCGTCATTGCAGGCCACAGCCTGGGAGAGCTGGTAGCGCTTTATGCAAGCGGCGCTCTCNACCTGGAAACAGGNCTGAAGCTGATGAAAACCCGCTCCGAGCTGATGGCNGCCGCTGGTGGTGGNGCAATGACAGCCGTGATCGGNTTCGACCGGNAACAGCTGGAGGNTCTGGTGAACAGCACTGAAGGNGTGACCNTTGCCAATGACAACAGTGATGCCCAGGTGGTGATCTCGGGGCTGCCGGAACAGGTGCAGCTGGTGAGCACCAGCCTGAAATGCAAACGTGCCGTTCCTCTGGCTGTNTCAGGNGCCTTTCACTCACCCTTCATGGCCAAGGCGGCCGCGACCTTCGCAGAGACTCTGGATACCGTGACCTTCCGTGATGCCAGCGTTCCCGTGCTGAGCAACAGCGAACCAAGNCCCTGCATCAGCGGTGTCGAGCTCAAAGANCGTCTNAAACAGCAGATGACCCGCGGAGTTCGCTGGCGNGAAACCATGGCNACCATGGTCGNCATGGAGATCGACACCCTTGTGGANATCGGGCCAGGCAATGTGCTCAGCGGTCTGGCACGACGAAGCATGAAGACGGTGACGACAGCCCAGATCGCAGGAGCAGGGGATCTNGGGCAGTGACTGACACGTCAACCCTNGTCAGCACNCCCCGCCCNACCCTGACTTACCGACTGGTGAGTGGNCTGCTGGTGTTTCCGGTCTTCCGAGGATTGTTCNGNGGNTCAACCGTCGGCCTCGGNAACGTNCCGATGCAGGGNCCTCTGGTGGTGGTGGCCAATCACGGATCCCACCTCGATCCACCCATNCTGGGTCATGCCCTGGGTCGGCCCGTGGCATTCATGGCCAAGGCCGAGCTGTTCNACATCCCACTGCTGGGCTCTGTGATCCGTGGCTGCGGCGCCTACCCGGTGCGACGGGGTGCCAGCGACCGCGAGGCGATCCGGACGGCCACAGCNTGCCTGGAGGGAGGCTCNGCAACCGGTGTTTTCCTGGATGGCACACGCCAGGCTGATGGTCGCGTCAACCATCCCCTTCCAGGCGCAGCACTGCTCTCAGCCCGCAGCGGCGCCCCACTGCTGCCCGTTGCGATCCTCAACAGCCATCGTGCCCTGGGCAGCAAGCAGATCTGGCCGCGCCTGGTGCCCATCCANCTGCGGGTGGGCGCACCGATGCCTCCACCGGCCTCCAGACGGCGACCGGATCTGGATGCCACAACCGCAGCGCTGCAAGAGCGGATCAACGATCTTCTNGATCAGGGACTGCAGCGTCCCTGAGATCGCGACCGGTGACGACCCAGGTCAGAGCCCTCAACCAGTCCGTGATTTGCTTGAGAGTTTCCTCCGGCGCNCAGTCGGGTCTGCAGGCCACAGGAACACCCGTGAGATGNATGCCACGGCTNCCTGCCACCAACTGGCCGACTGCCATCGACCTCGGCAGATGATCCTCACTGGTCACAAGGAGCACATGGCGCACNCCCGAGGNCTGAAGCTCATCCACGATTGAGGTGAAATTNCCAAGCGTGTCGCGGGCGCGGTAATCGAGNGTGGCCCTTGAAGGTTCAAGNCGTTCCTCCTTCATCAACCATCGGGCGTATTCAGGNTTGCTCCCACCGCTCACGAGCAGCGGCAGATCAAGCTGGCGNGCNAGACGGGCNCCGACACGCTCCCGATCCACATCACCTCCGAGCACNAGNACNAGCTGAGGCGGGCTGCGGTCCAGCAGAGCACGCCTGTAGGGCGCCATCGGCCCAGGACCGAGCAGCCACACGGTCAGNCCAGCACCAAGAAGCACTCCCGCCCTCAATCCNGCCATCANACNGCGCCGACAGGGGATGTGGGGTAGATGGGCAGAACNGNTGCCCATGGCAGANCCTCGGCCCGCNCCTGGGAGAAACGAAGCTCAAGCAGCAGTCGCTCCACATCCCTTGCTGGATCAGNCTGGGCTTCAAGGGACGGGCTCACCACCTGTCCCTGNGGAAGCAGATGCGGGGTGCTGATCTCCTCCACCTGATCAGCATGAAGGCGGTAGCAACCCGCCACCACTCCACGCCGGGGAAGCACCTGGGTGATCCAGAACGGCTGATGCTGATGCTCTTCCGCCAGAGAGCGATTCAGTCGGGCAGCCATCAGCGCAAAGCTGCTCACCCCCAGGAGCGGGCAGTTGAGCTGCTGAGCGAGAGTTCGTGCCATCACCACTGAGAGGCGCGTTCCGGTGAAACCGCCCGGGCCTGTACACACGGCAAGGCCCTGCAACGAAGCCCATCGTGAGGAGGGAAGCAGGGACTCGACTCTGCCGATCAGGGTGTTGGACAGCCCCCGACCGTCGCTGAACACCTCAACCCTTGAAACCGCCTCACCTGCGACCTGATCCTGCAGCGCCACACCGAAACAATCCGTGCAGCTGTGCAACGCCATCAACAGCGTCGATGCCGTCATCGGGGGATTGGAATAACGACAGGGAACGCCCATACGGACGACTGAATCACCAACGGATCAACCATCAGCTGCAAGCCCGGAACATGATGCTCAGGTTTCAACGAGGACTCGCCTGACACGGTTGACACAGACACAGCGGTTGACACAGCGCCAGTCCATGCAGATGCCCATGGCTCACGCCAAGACGATGAACGACATTCTGAAGGCTGAGGTCTCCCCTGACGAGCGCAATCAGCAGCTGAAGCAACGACTGGCAACCGCGCAATGGCCGGTGAAGCCTGAGATGTTTCCGACGGATACGGCCCTGGTTGGAGGGGCTGTTCGCGATGCTCTGCTGGGTCGGCTTGGAACCTGTCCAGATCTGGATCTGGTGCTTCCCGCCAACGTTCTCAAGCTCACCAGGAGGCTGGCTGCAGAGCTCGGCGGAACCTGCGTGGTGCTTGATGAAGAACGGGACATGGCACGGCTGGTGTTGAAGGGCTGGACGATCGACCTGGCGCGGCAGGAGGGATCAAGCCTCGAGGAGGATCTCAAACGCCGGGACTTCCGCAGCAATGCCATGGCGTGGCCCCTGCACACCGGCAAGGGACTTTGCGACCCAACCGGTGGGCTCGAGGATCTGCGTGNNGGCCGCCTGAGTGCTGTGAGTGAGGCCAATCTCATCGCCGATCCCCTGCGTTTGCTCAGAGGGATCCGGCTGATGGCTGAAATCCCCCTCGAACTGGACCAGACNACCNCCCAGTGGATCAGGACCCACCGTGGAACACTTGGCACCGCTGCCCCCGAACGGATNCTGAGCGAACTGCAGCGACTGGTGAANGGTGTCTTCGCTGAAACGGCGATCGAAAC
The DNA here is from genome assembly GCA_002684175.1 of Synechococcus sp. CPC35. Classification (GTDB taxonomy): domain Bacteria; phylum Cyanobacteriota; class Cyanobacteriia; order PCC-6307; family Cyanobiaceae; genus Parasynechococcus. Next base: position 14,276 of record NYUU01000040.1, on the reverse strand, counting down.
ACTGAAGCGGCTTGACTTGCTCNAACCNTGGCAGTCNGCGACAGGAGCATTCCCAACGACAAANGCTTCAANGCTGACGCCTNAGGAGAAGGAGCGTGCACTCCCCCTGGCGCGTCTGATCGATCTNGTCAGNGATGAAGGTCTTGCCCANCTGCGGGGGAGCCGNATGCTGCGCNAGCGCTGCAGACGACTGCGNNCCTGGAGGGAGAGGAGCGGNTCTGATCCTGAANCACTCGACGAGAGCCTGAGGCTGCAACTGCATCAGGAGCTCGAGCAGGACNTGCCAACCCTGATTCTTGCGCTCCCGGATTCNTATCAGGAGGCCTGGCTCAGCCGCTGGCGGGACCCGCAGGACACCCTGTTTCATCCGATCACGCCCGTGGATGGAACGACGTTGCAGANAGAAGTCGGAATGANGCCTGGACCTGCCCTCGGTCGTCTGCTGAGNCACCTGAAACAGGAGCTGGCGTTCGGTCGGATCAACGGACATGACGAGGCAATCCGGGAGGCGCAACGCTTTGTTTCCCGNGATGGCAGCTCNCTGTGATTAACTTTGTGGTGTCAATGATGACCGTCAAACCCCGACAGATCGCATTTCCNCCTCTTTCATGAGCATCCGCTTGTACATCGGCAACCTGCCGCAAACCTTTGACGAACAGGAGCTTGTGGCTCTGCTCAANAATGTCGGTGAAGGTATTCGCTTCAAATCCGTTCAGGATCGTGAAACCGGCAACTGCCGNGGTTTCGGGTTNGCCAACGTCGATGATCCGAAACTTGCCGATGCTGTGATCGAGCAGCTCAACGGCAAGGACTTCGGTGGCAGTTCACTGCGCGTGGAACGTTCCGAGCGTCGTGAAAGNGNTGGCAACAACCGNCGTGGNCCAGGNGCNNCCAACGGCGGCGGCGGTGGCAACCAGGCCGCCCGCAAAGCGAACAACAAGGTCGTTCACAGCGATGCACCCGGAGAGGCCGCCCCAGACCCTCGCTGGGCCGGTGAACTTTCAAAACTCAAGGATCTCCTGGCCAATCAGAAAACAGCCGTCTGAAACCTGCGGCTGAACGATGCATTGTCAACCCTGGCGGTCCAGTANCCGTCAGGGTTTTTCTTGTGGTCTGAATACTGAGACTCTCAGCGTGACTGAGCCAGCACAAAGGAACGTGGAAGATCAAGCAGCTTGCTCATCCTTCCCACGTAGGCACGATTGTTGAAGACGTCATAGTCGACCCGTTCAATGGCATCGAGAATGCCGCGATACAGGCGCAGGGACGTCCAGACCGGCCAGCGCGCATCCCGGGACAGCCAGCGGACCCCNGCTTCCGATCGGGCGAACCACTCCCTGGCCCTCNCCAGTTGAAATCGCATCAGCTCGCGCCAGGCATTGTTGATCTTTCCTGCCATCAACTCATCCTCTGAGTAACCGAAACGCTCGAGNTCTTCCTGGGGTANNTANATCCGTCCNCGNCCTCTGTCTTCTCCNACATCTCGCAGAATATTGGTGAGTTGNTTGGCAATTCCAAGNGCNACTGCAGCATCGGAGGTNTCCGGTCGATCGCTCCAGGGGGCTGTGGTGTAGGCCTTGTCCANTCCCATNACTCCCTGGGTCATCAGACCGACTGTTCCGGCCACGCGNTAGCAGTANAGCTTCAGATCCTCNAAGCGTGGATAGCGGGTCCAGGTGAGATCCATNCGTTGGCCTTCGATCATGTCGAGGTACGGCTGGATGCTCTGGGGAAANCGCTCAAGGGTATCGAGCATCACCGCATCAAGATCATCCTGNACCTGCCCTTTGAACAGACAACGNGTCTTNCGCTCCCAGCGATTGAGGCGCTCNGAGAGTTCCTCNANNGACCTCGTCTGCGCTTCAGGGCTGTCCATCAGCTCNTCGGTGCGTCGACACCAGACATANATCGCCCATATNGCCCGACGCTTCGCGTAGGGGAGCAGAAGTGTTCCGATNTAGAACGTCTTGGCCCACTCTGCGGTCTCACGNCGGCAGGCTTCGAAGGCTGCNTCGAGATCCGAAGCTGCGAGAGGCATGACTCAGGCCGTGACCGGCTCGCCGACAGNAAATGATGATGCCAGCTGATCACTCNNGGAGTCCACAGCATCGGCACAGAGTTTGCCGCTGAGAACGGCACCNTCCATCGAAGCCAGATAGCGCTGCATNGTGTAATCACCCGCCAGGAAGAAGTTGCTGATCGGNGTGCTCTGATCCGGACGCAGCTGCTGNCAACCAGGCGTTGTCTTGTAAACCGAAAGAGGTGTTTTGACGACCTTGNANTTCCTGAGNTTGGCGGGATTNTCTCCACCNAAATGCATCGGGAAGAGCTTGTTCAACTCNCCCATGGTGGCCTCGATGATGTCCTCATCACTTCGGGNGATCCAGTCCTTGGCCGGAGCGAANACCAACTCCAGCATTGAGCGNTCNGGATCCTCNTACTCCTTGCAGGTGATGCTCATGTCGGCNTANACGCTCAGAAGAGGNGANCGNCTGAACAGNAGATGGTCGATGTCAGTGAGCTTGCGATCNAACCAGAGATGGAGATTGATCACAGGCACNCCCCGCAGTCCGTCNAGCTTCCGAAACACCTCCATNTGTTTCCANGCNTNNGGCACCAGCAGCTTGAANGGATCCACAGGAAGTGCACTGACNTAGGCATCNGCAGTGAGNTCAAAACCNTCNTTGCCTTTNACGCCCCCGATTCGAAANGCCGCCACAGAACCGTCGGCCTCGAGCTTGATCTCCCGCAGNGGGGNATCCAGATGAACNTCCCCACCNAGAGCCTNGATNTGGTCNACAATCGGCTGNCANAGNCGNTCCGGTGGNGCACCATCNAGGAACGCCATGCGGGANCCGNTNTTTTCCTGCAGAAAACGGTTGAGGGCCGTNAGCANCACNGTGCTGGAAATTTCATCCGGNTCGATGAANTTCANNGCCTTGCTCATGGCGATGAAAACCTCNTCATTCACACGCTCCGGAATGTTGTGCAGACGCAGCCATTCCGTCCANGANTACTGATCNCANTTTTCGACATATCCCTGNCCCCGCAGCATCGCCGGCACNAGACCGAGCCCGAAACTGATCTTCTCNGGCCAGGNGAGCATGTCGTTGTTACNCAGGATGGCNGCCACACCATTCACNGGAGCAGGNAGATCCGGNAAGTCGAAACGGCTGTAGGTNCCGGGTTCNTCTGGCTGGTTGAAGATCATCGAGTGGCTNTTCCACTGCANCCGNTCCTCGATGTTCAGCTCCTTGAACAGCTGAAGCATGTTTGGATAAGCGCCGAAGAAGATATGNAGNCCGGTCTCATACCAGTCACCGTCNTCATCTTTCCAGGCTGCAACCTTTCCACCCAGCACGTCCCGGGCTTCNANAANCACAGGTGTATGCCCAGCATCAGCGAGATATTTGGCNCACGAGAGACCNGCAAGACCGGCTCCNGCGATGGCNACGCGCATGCTGATGGNTAANAGTGAAACCAACCTTAAGAGGATNNNNCCCCCCTCCGCTTCCTAGAGTCGCNCCACGCCTCNGATGAGCATGCCGTGNCTGACACCCTGCTGAAGTGCACAACNCGCCATGTGCGTGTGTTCACCGCTCGGGTGGAGAACGAAGACCTCATTCCCTCCGCCGATCAGCTCACCCTTGACCTNGACCCNGACAACGAACTGCTCTGGGACGAAGNCACCACATCCAAGGTNCAGCAGANATTTCAGGANCTTGTTGAGGCAGCTGCAGGTGGCGAGCTGAGCGACTACAGCNTGCGGCGCATCGGCACGGATCTGGAGGGATTCATNCGCCAGCTGCTTCAGGCGGGCGAACTCAGCTACAACCCTGATGCCAGGGTGCAGAATTTCTCTCTGGGCCTGCCTCGAACACCGGAACTGCTGTGACACGTTCCCGCTANGACCGCGATCCCCGNCGCGGTCGAGACAATTACAGCGAACGCGACAGCANTGNGCGAGGTCGATATCCACGCGGAGATTCCGANCGNGAANCCGGCTACGGACGGGAGCGGGNCAATGGNCCACCTCCGGGNGGGAACGACCNGGGNAACTTCACCTTCAGCACCCTGACGATCGCTGTTCTCGCNGGNGTGCTGGTTGTGGGCATCGGCATCGGCAGTGCCGTGACNAGCACCACNCAGGGGGATCANGGAAACATCGCCAGCAGNCAGCAGCTGGACATGGCNGTACCNGACCCGGAATTCTGCCGTCAGTGGGGTGCNAGCGCATTCGTGATGGACATCGAGATGTACACGACGCTCAACCCCTCCAGCAGCTTCGTCACGCAACCCACCCTTCAGCCGGGATGTGTGATTCGNAGGGAGAACTGGTCCGTGCTGCGCAAGGAGGGNGCCATCACTGCANCGCAGGANAGGGAATGCAAGCAACGGATGAACACCTTCGCCTACATCGGTTCCGTCAGNGATAAACCNGTCGTTCGCTGCGTTTATCANACTGACATCAGCCAGAACAAATTNCTGACGCGAGGCATCGCTGACGACACCGTCGGCGTCACCCCGGAAGCTGATCAGTTCTGAGNCTGCTGCAACCCGCCCGACTCGCCCTGACGGATCGGGCTGTCAGCGCTGGCAAAAACNGGAAGCACATCCTGACGGAAGGCGGCTGAGGCCCGGGAGCAGTAACGGGCNGGGTGGGTGATCAGTTTNAACTGTCGCCGNACCTGAAGATCNGCGACATTCGGCCTGTGGATCGTTCCGGCGGTCAACTCCCTTTCAACCGAAACCACCGGGACAAAGGCAGCACCAAGGCCGGCCTGCACAGCATTTTTGATGGCCTCGAGTGAATTGAGCTCCATCTCGATACGCAGACGCTGCACNTCGAGACCCGAACGGNCCAGGAGCTGGTCCACCATTTTCCTGGTGGTTGACTGCGCATCCAGACAGACNAAACCAAGNCGGTACAGATCTTCCTTNGTGAGTTCCCCCAGTCGAGCCAGGGGATGCTTGACAGGCAGCACCAGANCCAGTTCATCACTGGCATAGGGCACCACCTGCAGCAGCTCGTTCAGCTCCGGAGACAACTCACCACCAATGATCGCCAGGTCGATCTGGCCGTTGGCCACACTCCAGCCGGTGCGACGGGTGCTGTGCACCTGCAGCTGCACGGCCACCTCCGGATATTTCTGCCGGAACAGACCAATCATCCGAGGCATCAGATACGTTCCTGTGGTCTGACTGGCTCCGACAACCAGAGAACCACCCTTGAGATTGTGCAGGTCATCAAGAGCACGGCACGCCTCATGGCACTGACTGAGAATTCGATCGCAATAATTCAGAAGCAGTTGCCCAGCCTCCGTAAGCTGAGCTTTGCGGCCTCCTCGATCAAAAAGTGAGACCTCCAGCTGCTTTTCCAGATTCTGAATCTGAAGGCTGACCGCTGGTTGCGTCACATAAAGACTGTCTGCAGCCTTCTTGAAACTGCCCTCTCTGACGATCGCTCGAAGAATTCTCAGCTGGTCGAGGGTGAACGGCAGATCAGCCACCGTGAAAAGCCCTCAGGAGTGCTCAAATCTAGGCTGANCCATGCCGANNTCTGTTCACGCTTCCACAGCCAGCANCAATGTTCGGAATCCATCACAGCAGCNTGGTCATGCTGGCCCTGCTCATNCTNTTCGCTGTGATCCACAGCGGGGGNGCGGCNCTGCGGAATTTNGCCGAATCNNTTCTCGGAGCNNGGGTCTGGCGCCTGATCTTCGCCACCGCAAGCATTCCTTCGGCNGTGATTCTGATCGGNTGGTTCCTGGCTCANCGCTATGACGGCNTCCGGCTCTGGAACCTTCAGGGGACNCCGGGAATCATTCCCCTGATCTGGCTGGGNACCGCCATCAGTTTTCTCTTCCTCTACCCGGCCACNTACAACCTCCTNGAAATCCCTGCAGTCCTGAAACCNCAGGTTCGTCTCTACGCCACGGGGATCATCCGTATCTCACGCCANCCTCAGGCCGTTGGACAGATCCTGTGGTGNTTCACCCATGCCCTCTGGATTGGNAGCAGCTTCATGCTGGTGACCTGCATNGGCCTNGTGGCTCATCATCTCTTNGCTNTCTGGCATGGAGANCGTCGCCTCANGGCTCGCTTCGGGGAAGCNTTCGAACAGNTNAAGGCNAGCACGTCGGTTGTNCCTTTCGCAGCGGTGCTGGATGGACGCCAACAGCTGCANTGGCANGAATTTGTCCGACCTTCCCAGCTGGGCATCGNCATCGCTGTNGGCGTCNTCTGGTGGGCACATCACTACATCTCCAGCGCATCTCAGCTGGTGCGCAACTCCTCCCTGGAAANCCTNCTGNGCTGANCTGCCTAANCTNANNGNATCTGACTGATGTGAATGCCCTCGGCCGCGGAACTCGCCTGGCTCATTCCNGTCCTGCCCCTGCTNGGCGCGGTNATCACCGGCCTNGGGTTGATCAGCTTCAACCGCACGATCAANCGGCTTCGCAAGCCTGTGGCANTNCTGCTGATCACCTGTGTGGGAGCNGCCGCTGTTCTCAGCTACGCCATCCTCGCCAGNCAACTGGCTGGNGCTGAACCTGTCGAACATCTNTTCGTCTGGGCCAGTGCAGGCAGCTTCANCTTGCCCATGGGCTATGTGGTCGATCCTCTGGGAGCNGTGATGCTCTNCCTGGTGACCACCGTTGCAATGCTTGTGATGGTGTATTCCCACGGATACATGGCCCACGACAAGGGTTATGTCCGTTTTTTCACCTACCTNGCTCTNTTCAGCAGTTCGATGCTGGGNCTGATCATCAGCCCGAATCTTCTTGAAATTTATGTGTTCTGGGAGCTGGTGGGAATGTGTTCCTACCTGCTTGTCGGCTTCTGGTANGACCGGGAAGGNGCGGCCCATGCCGCNCAGAAAGCCTTTGTNGTGAATCGGGTCGGCGATTTCGGACTTCTCCTGGGAATCCTCGGTCTGTTCTGGGCCACCGGCAGTTTNGATTTCCAGGGAATTGCCGACGGNCTTCGNGNNGCACTGGATGCAGGGACCGTGCCGATGTGGGCNGCTCTTGCTCTCTGCATCNTCGTGTTCATGGGTCCGATGGCNAAATCAGCTCAGTTCCCGCTGCATGTCTGGCTGCCCGATGCCATGGAGGGGCCCACCCCGATCTCAGCNCTCATCCATGCGGCAACCATGGTTGCCGCAGGAGTGTTTCTNGTGGCGAGGCTTGACCCGCTCTACACACAGTTCCCTGTNGTTCAGACCGTGATTGCAGTGGTCGGGACGATCACCTGCTTTCTGGGGGCATCGATCGCACTCACCCAGATGGATCTGAAGAAGGGGCTGGCCTACAGCACCGTTTCCCAGCTCGGCTACATGATGCTGGCGATGGGATGCGGCGCTCCNGTGGCAGGCATCTTNCATCTGGTGACCCACGCCTTCTTCAAGGCCATGCTGTTCCTCGGCTCCGGATCCGTGATCCACTCGATGGAAGAGGTGGTGGGCCACGAACCGGTGCTGGCTCAGGACATGCGGCTCATGGGNGGACTGCGGCGCAAGATGCCTGTGACNGCNATCACCTTTNTGATCGGCTGCATCGCCATCAGCGGCATTCCGCCACTCGCAGGCTTCTGGAGCAAGGANGAAATCCTCGGGCAGGCCTTCAACAGCTACCCGTTGCTGTGGGTGGTCGGCTTTCTGACAGCCGGGATGACCGCGTTCTACATGTTCCGCCTCTACTTCCTGACGTTTGAAGGGGAATTCCGCGGCAATGACGCCGANATGCAGTCCCAGCTTCTGCTGGCNGCGGGGAAGGANCCTGCCGACCACCATCNTCACGGCGGCAGCNTCCACGAATCCGCCTGGCCGATGACCGCCCCNNTGGCGATTCTCGCCGTGCCNTCCGTTCTCATCGGTTTGCTTGGCACTCCNTGGAACAGCCGTTTCGCCGGCNTGCTCAATCCNGAGGAAGCCNTCGAAATGGCCGANCATTTCAGCTGGAGCGAGTTCCTNCCCCTGGCTGGAGCCTCCGTNGCCATCTCGACAACAGGCATTGTGATNGCTGTTCTGGCCTATGCCCTGAANCGTCTGGANCTCGGCCAGCTTGTCGCGGCNCGCTTCCCANAGGTGAATGCCTTCCTGGCCAACAAGTGGTATCTGGATTCNCTCAATGAAAAGCTGTTTGTNANCAGCAGCCGCAAGCTNGCNAGGGAAGTGCTTGAAGTGGATGCCAAGGTCGTTGATGGGGTGGTGAACCTCACTGGGCTCCTCACCCTCGGCAGTGGGGAAGGGCTCAAATATCTGGAAACCGGGCGGGCACAGTTCTACGCATTGATNGTTTTTGCNGGAGTGATTGCCCTGGTTGTTCTGTTCGGAGTGATCGGCGGACCGATNNCCTGATCAACNCTCCGTGTGTGTCATCGCCTATCGAGACGATGACAGCNGGCCAGGCATTTCTAGAGTCCNATNACTTGGGTGTCGTAGACGACAGTGATCGAGTTTGCCGTCGCCGGACTGACGGANCCTGTATANGCGACCTTNCCCTGGCTGACCCTTGCGATTCTTTTCCCNATCGTCGGTGCNTTTCTGATCCCCTTCATCCCCGATNCNGGGGATGGGAAGAAGGTGCGTTGGTATTCCCTCGTGATCACCCTGATCACGTTCCTGATCACNATCGGGGCCTATCTCTACGGCTATGACCCGAGCNACAGCGGTCTGCAACTTGCCGAGCGAATCAGCTGGNTACCCGATCTGGGGCTGACCTGGGCNGTGGGCGCNGATGGGCTTTCGATGCCTCTGATCCTGCTCACCAGCTTCATCACAAGCCTCGCCTGTCTTGCTGCCTGGCCTGTGANCTTCAAGCCGAAGCTGTTCTTCTTTCTGCTGCTGACCATGGATGGCGGTCAGATCGCAGTTTTTGCNGTGCAGGACATGTTGCTGTTCTTCCTTGCCTGGGAACTGGAGCTGCTCCCCGTCTATCTCCTGCTGGCCATCTGGGGAGGCAAGAAACGCCAGTACGCCGCGACCAAATTCATCCTCTACACAGCAGGGAGTTCCTTGTTCATTCTTCTGGCAGCCCTGGCCATGGGCTTCTTCGGAGGAGGAACACCCAGTTTTGAATACACCGATCTGGCCGCCAAGAACTTCGGAACCGGATTTCAGCTTCTCTGCTATGCAGCTTTGCTGATCGCCTTCGGAGTCAAGCTGCCGATTGTGCCTCTGCACACCTGGCTGCCCGACGCCCATGGAGAAGCAACNGCTCCGGTGCACATGCTGCTGGCGGGAATTCTCCTGAAGATGGGTGGNTATGCCCTGCTGCGATTCAACTGTGAGCTGNTGCCCGCAGCNCATGTTCAGTTCGCNCCTCTGCTGGTGGTCCTCGGCGTGGTGAACATCATCTACGCCGCATTGACGTCATTCGCACAACGCAACCTGAAACGCAAGATCGCTTACAGCTCGATCAGTCACATGGGATTCGTGCTGATCGGGATCGGAAGCTTCAGCGCCCTCGGTTCCAGTGGAGCAATGCTCCAGATGATCAGCCATGGGCTGATCGGAGCAAGTCTGTTTTTCCTGGTGGGTGCCACCTACGACCGCACACACACCCTCCAGCTCGATGAGATGGGAGGGGTCGGCCAGAAGATGAGGATCATGTTCGCCCTCTGGACGGTCTGCGCCCTCGCCTCCCTCGCCCTGCCGGGCATGAGCGGATTCGTGAGTGAATTGATGGTGTTCGTCGGATTCGCCACCGACGAGGCTTACACACTTCCATTCCGAATCGTGATCGACGGACTGGCTGCAATCGGCGTGATTCTCACACCGATCTATCTGCTGTCGATGCTGCGTGAGATCTTCTTCGGCAAGGAAAAAGCGGAACTGGTTTCCCACACCAACCTCGTTGATGCAGAACCTCGCGAGGTCTACATCATCGGTTGTCTGCTCGTTCCGATCATCGGCATCGGCCTCTATCCACGCCTGATGACCGACAGCTACCGCTCCTCAATCGAAGCGCTGGTGACAAGAAACATCGACGCCATGGAGCAGATCAGCCAACCGACAGCCCCGATCATCCGCAGCCAGCCCGTCGTGCCAGCACTGCTTCAGGCCCCTGCGTTATCGGGCTCATGAACAAGTGCATGCGTTCGAGCTCCCAGCGAACCGCAGGGGGCAGGACTCCTTAAATTCATCGCGCCAAGAGGGTTCTTCATGCGCCAGATCAACTTCGGACTGATCTTCGCCTTCGGACTGATCACTGTGTTTTTCACCCTCGAAAACACCGCACCAACCACCGTCCACATCGTCCCGAAAGTGGAATACACCATGCCCCTTGCCGGGTTGCTGCTCCTGGTGGCGGGTATCGGAGCTGTGACCGCCTGGATCTTTGCCGCCTGGACAGGACTGCTGACGGGCGTTCAACTCACTTCCAATGCCAGTGAGTTCGAAGCGCAGCAGGTGCGGATTCAGGAGCTGGAAACCGACCTCAATCGCTACCGCTCCACGGTTGAGACCCAGCTGGGACTGCTTCCGGCCACAACTGTGAGCAGTGGCGACGTTGACCACCAGGAAGAGCCAGCCAATTCAGTGTGATGAACGTCCTGCACTGGCGAGAGGGCGATGGGATCGATACGTTTCGCTGAGTCCATAGGGTTTTGTGGCTCAGGTGGCTTCAACCGAGCGCGCTGATTCAGGCGCCCGCCTGGCCATCCGCCTGTTGCAGGACGCAGCGCAGTCAGGGGAACTAGACCCCTGGGATGTTGACGTGATTGCTGTTGTGGACAGTTTTCTCGATCAACTGCGACAAAGGATCGAGGTCCCGAACAAAGTGGCTTCCATCCTGCGGAAGCGTGGTGGCAGCTATGAACAGGATCTGGCTGACAGCAGTGAAGCCTTCCTCGCAGCCTCCGTACTGGTTGGACTGAAGGCCGAACTGCTCGAGACAAGCATTCTTCCGCCGGCGGAAGAGGTCGAGGAATACTTCGAGGCGGACTATGAGGATCAGTCATGGCTGGATCCGAGTTTCAACCTGCCGAGACGGCCGGAGCGTCACCTCAAACGAAGGCCGGTGGCGCCTCCCCCGCTGAAAAGGCCCGTCACCCTCGGTGAGCTGATCGACCAGCTGGAGTCCATCGCCGAGCAACTTGAATCGGATGATCTGGAAGCCCGGCGTCGCCAGCGACGCAAGCGCTACAGCAACCGTGAAGCGATTGCCCAGGTTGCAGATCTCGCTCATCGGGAAAAACTTCCCGAGACAACGGCAGCCCTCGGTGTCTTTCTGAACGGATGGAACGATGCTCTTGACTGGGTTGATTTTGATCGGCTTGTTCAGAGCTGGGCTGAGGTGGCTGCCGCCGATCTGGATCGTGACAGGGTGGGAGTGTTCTGGGCTCTGTTGTTCCTCTCCTCCCAGGGAGCCGTTGAACTGGAACAGCAGGCCTGGCTGCATGGCCCACTTCGTCTGAAGCGCATTCCCATGCCCGGGACGGCGACGCAGCTGCCGATCGCCAGTCTTCAGGTGCCAGATCCAATGCCGACCAGTGCCAGGGTGGCCGCCTGAAACAGGGCTTATGGTTCAGCATTCTGTGTTGCCAGAGACGCCGATGAAGGCGATGATCCTCGCGGCCGGAAAAGGGACTCGAGTTCAGCCGATCACCCATGTGATCCCGAAACCGATGATCCCAATCCTGCAGAAGCCGGTGATGGAGTTCCTGCTTGAACTTCTGAAGGAGCATGGTTTCACCGAGGTGATGGTGAATGTGTCCCACCTGGCTGAAGAGATTGAAAACTACTTTCGCGATGGGCAGCGCTTCGGGGTTGAGATTGCCTACAGCTTTGAAGGACGAATCGAAGATGGTGAATTGATCGGAAATGCCCTTGGATCTGCAGGGGGGTTGAAGAAGATTCAGGATTTTCAGCGCTTTTTCGATGACACCTTCGTTGTGCTCTGCGGCGATGCATTGATCGATCTTGATCTGAGCGAAGCGGTGCGTCGGCATCGGGAGAAAGGTGCCATCGCCAGTCTGGTTACCAAACAAGTTCCAAGAGATCAGGTTCCCAGCTATGGCGTTGTGGTTACCGACGATGAGGACCGAATTTCATCCTTCCAGGAAAAACCGAAAGTAGAAGATGCCCTGAGCGACACGATCAATACAGGGATTTACATTTTCGAACCTGAAATTTTCGACCATATCCCTTCTGGAGTTTCTTTCGATATCGGCTCAGACCTCTTCCCGAAACTGACTGAAATCGGTGCTCCTTTTTATGCCATTCCGATGGACTTTGAGTGGGTGGACATTGGCAAGGTTCCGGATTACTGGCAGGCAATCCGCAACGTGCTGCTGGGCGAAGTCAGACAGGTTGGCATCCCTGGCAAAGAGATTCTCCCGGGTGTATTCACCGGACTCAACGTTGCTGCAAACTGGGACAAAATCAATGTGACTGGGCCTGTTTACGTTGGTGGGATGACGAAGATCGAGGACGGTTCCACAATCATCGGCCCATCAATGATCGGCCCAAGTTGCTACATCTGTGAAGGCGCAACTGTCGACAATTCGATCATTTTTGACTATTCCCGCATCGGAGCAGGAGTGCAACTTGTCGAGAAACTGGTGTTTGGGCGTTACTGCGTTGGCAAGGACGGTGATCACTTCGATCTCCAGGAAGCCTCCCTCGATTGGTTGATCACAGACGCTCGCCGCCAGGATCTCGTCGAGCCATCTCCTCAGCAGAAAGCAATGGCAGAACTGCTGGGGACTGATCTCACACCGGCAGCGGGCTGACCCCTGCGAGCTCCAGGATCTTGGGGACACGATCCTCTGCCTTGATGGCCATGAGGTGGACCCCCTGAACAATTCCGAGATAACGCCTGACCTGTTCCGCTGCGATTGAGATTCCCTCCATGGCCGGATCGGCGGCTTGATCCAGTCGCTCGATCAGGCGGTCGGGAATGCAGGCGCCAGGCACCATACGGTTGATGAACTGAGCGTTTCTGGCGGACTTCAACAGAAACACACCTGCCAGCACAGGCAGTTTCAGAGGTTCTGCAAGCTGCGCCTGAAAACGATCAAGGGCCTCGGGGTCCATCACCATCTGGGTCTGTACAAAGCGGGCACCAGCATCCCGTTTGCGCTGTACACGACGCTGCAACCCGTTCCAGCTTGGACATTGAGGATCAGCAGCGCAGCCGGGATACAGAGCCGTTGCACCATCCACCAGCTCTCCGTTCACGGGATCCTCTCCGAGATTCAGCCCTGCAACCTGACGCAGCAGTTTGATGGAATCAAGCTCGTGCACAGGTCGGGCATCGGTCTGATCGCCAGCCCGCACGGGATCACCGGTGAGGCAGAGCAGATTGCGAATCCCCAGGGCATGAGCGCCGAGGAGGTCCGCCTGAAGACCGATGCGATTCCTGTCACGACAGGCCTGCTGAAGCACTGGCTCGATGCCGGCATCCAACAGCAGCCGACATGACGCCAGACTGCTCATCCTCATGACCGCACGACTGCCATCTGTGACGTTCACCGCGTGCACACGTCCCTTCAGGAGAGACGCCATCTGCAGCATGTGAGAGGGATTCGCTCCTCTTGGAGGCATGACCTCCGCCGTGAACACCTGCTGACCGGATTCAATCGCGCTTTGAAGCGCCGTCGTCACACTTTCACCTGGTTCATGGATCCACTATGCAGGATGGGACCCTTTGCCCGGACTAGCATGACTGCAAAGGGGTGGTTGGACCATGTCCTCCGACAATGGAACAGATCCCCTGGACATCTCGCTGTCCGCAAGGGAAATCGAAATCATTGAACTCGTGGCTGAGGGGCTGACCAATCAGGAGATTGCTGATCGTCTCACCATCAGCAAACGCACCGTGGACAACCACGTCAGCAACGTGTTCACAAAGACCGGGTCGAAGAACCGTGTCGCCCTACTGAACTGGGCTATGGATCACGGCAAGATCTGCAGGGACGGCTTCAACTGCTGCGCCCTTCCAGATGCCGACCACCCCTCACCCTGATCGACGCCACGACGGGCTCAGGCAGAGCCTGCAGAGAACAGGGATCCAGTGGAATGCTGAAAAGCTCTGCGTACTCGAGGCAGGCTTCGATACTGCTGCCGACAAAGCGGAGCATTCCTGTTCCGTCGTAGAGGCCCAACACAGAAGGGAACCTTCAGACTCCTTCCCAAACCTAAAGGAAATATGAAAAAGTTTCCAGTCCTGCTTCAAAGAGTTCCATAACGTCGCCGCACATGATCCGGCCACGACTGCAGAGGAGCAGCGGCAAGCGATGCATTGGCCCAGCGGGACTCTCCTGTGATC
>NYUU01000039.1 GCA_002684175.1 Synechococcus sp. CPC35 | reverse complement strand
CTGGATGCAGAGGACATGCTGCTTCCCATCGATCAACGCCAACCTGGATTGAGTGGCCACCACCTCGTGCTTCCGGGTCTGTGGGAAGCGCTGGTGACTCAACGGGGATGGCCGGTTGAGACGCTCTGGGAAGCTCTGAGCTTCGGGCCATCAGAACTGATTGAGCAGCCACCGGAACAACTTGAGATCGGCAGCAGACGCTGGCTTCTGTTCGACCCCAACCATCGCTGGACCGTGCAGAAGAACGATGTTTCCGGTCCCCGTGCCGTCAACCTTCCCTGGATTGGAGACGTGATCAAAGGTCGGGTGATGGCCTGCGGCCTCAGTCGTTGAACGGCCTGCGGCCTCAGTCGCTGAGAGGACCGATCCTCGATGGCGGCCAGAAACGAAACACGGCACGTCCGATGATCTGGTCGTCGGGCAGAAAGGGACCACCAGGCCAGCGTCTTGCATCCTGACTGTTCCTGCGGTTATCGCCAAGCACCACAACATTGTCCTTGGGGACAGTCGTGTACAGCCCTTTGCAACCGGTCATTCCCCCTTCACCGGTCATGCAGAAGTTGGTGACATACGGCTCCTTGAGCTTCTTGTCGTTCAGCGTCACCGCACCCTTTGCATTCACCTCGATCACATCTCCTGGAATGGCGATCACGCGCTTGATCCAGGCCTCACATTCGGGATAACGCTGCGCCAGAACCCGATCAACAATCCAGCTGATACCTGGAAAAGTGACGATGCCGCACTTGAACGGATTTGGCTTGCCGGCCTCCAGCTTCCAGACGGGGTCAAACGCGCTGGGGGAATGAAACACAACGATCTCTCCGCGACGCGGTGGCCTTGATCGATAGGTGAGCTTCTCCACGATCAGCTTGTCTCCGACCTGAAGACCGGGAAGCATCGAGCCCGAGGGGATGTAACGCGCTTCGAAGGCGAACTGCCTGATCAGGAGGTACAGGGTGACCGTGAACAGAAATGGGGCCCAGAAATCCCAGATGGCACTGACTTTGCCCGACGCCTTTGGGGGGCCTTTTTCCGCGTTCAAAGTGGGCAGTCTCGTTCTTTCACACCACGATAGAAGCAGTCTGCTGCCGGCCATGATCCGTCCCCGCTGGCAAGGACTGCAAGCGCGTCAGCGAGCAAGAGCCTGGAAACGCTGGGATCAGGTTGTGGCCGTCATCGCAGCCATGAATCTCATCTGGGTTCTGCTTGATCTCAGTTACATCCCACTCCGTAATTTCTGGCTTCAGCGCAACCTCTATCCGGTGCCATCGCTTCCGATCGTGGTGCCGATGCCCTGGCTGCCTGACATCACTCCGCTGCTCGACCCGCTCAAAGGGATTGAACCGCATGAGGACACGCAGGCCTATCTGGTTGGATTCCGACGTCTCGATCGCGCCCTGACAGCAGACGACAAGATCACCCCGAAGACGCAGAACCTGCTTCAGGAACAACTGGCACTGACTGATCAGCTGATTGCCACCAATCCCTTCGCGAGCTCAGGGAACGCCGGCGCCCTGGAGAAGCTCAAGAACCGACTCCGGGCCAGAACCGGCCTGGGTTCAGCCCGGGCGGCCGCCGCTCTTCTGCTGAGCGAAAACTATCTGGAACAACATGGCTGGCCCCAGGAACGCCAGTTCTGGGAACGGCAGATCATCCCTCTCCTGGAGATCAACTACTGGCGCAGCCTCGATGAGAACGGCCGACCAACGGATCTCAGCTGGCGGATCGACACGCCCTTTCAGCTGCTGTTTCTTCTGGACATCATCCTCAGAACGCTGAGGCTGAAACGGAGATATCCCGCCATCCGCTGGCGTGATGCACTNCTGAGACGGTGGATNGACCTGCCCCTGCTTCTGCCGTTTGCACGCTGGNTGNGAGTNGTNCCGGTGACAGAACGCCTCTCCAGGGCAGGGGTGATTCAACTGGAACCGCTGCGCGCCGTGATCAGCCGCGGNGTTGTGGCACTGCTGGCCGTGGAACTGTTTGANGTGATCATGGTTCGGGTNCTGGATGCCNTNCAGCAACTGATCCGTTCACCCCAGCTTCCCCAGAGGGTTCGCAGCCTCTGCACNTATCAGGGNAGNGANGCGAATGAGCANCGGGAGCTGGTGGAACTGCTGCAGCTGTGGATCCCGGTNCTNCTGACNCGNGTNGGACCNTCCCTGCGCCCGCAACTNGTGGCNTTGATCAGCCACATGCTGCAGCAAAGTCTGGATCGCAGNGTGATGCCGGAGCCNCTGCGTCGTGTTGCGGCACTCCAGAACGCGGAAANCGANTTGAGCCGGCAACTCGCGACAGGNATGGTGGATTCGATTCTTGGTGTGTCTCGCGGTGCAGGACATCGCATCAGCCGCANGGATCCNGTGATGGAATCCCTNGGAANCGACGCCCTTGATCGTCTCTGGGAGGAACTTGCNGTTGTNNTGGAGAAGGGCCCTGTGCTGGAACGCAGCCANGATCTGCTCGTCTCCCTGCTGGAGGATCTCAAACGTTCCAGCTTCCGCCAACTCCACGNTCAGGGAGATGTTGACGCATTGCTNANGGAGCTCGATGGNCTGAATTTCAACTCAGCAGGGTCNTCNTCCANACCTCGGGNTTGAANCCNACNANAAACGTTCCNTCCGGNCGTTGNAGGAANGGCCGCTTGATCAGTTTTCCATCNGCAGCAAGAGCATCCAGAGCCTCTTCNTCNCTCATGGCCTTGATGGTTGCAGNGCCAAGTGATCGGTAACTCTGACCGCTGGTGTTGAACAGCGGTTTGCGATCACCGAAAAACTTCAGAGCGGCACTNAGNTGAAGGCGNGANGGTGGCTCACTGATGATGTCGTGAAGCTNATAGGNAATGCCCTGATCAGCAAGCCANGCCANTGCNTTTCTGCAGGTGCTGCANCGGNTGTAGCTGAACACATCCATCAGGNTTTCNGNCNGTTCAGNCTGTGAACANNGACTTGATCGCNCCNATCAGGCTATTGGATCCACGGCCNACGCCCTCNGCNGGCCTNGTTCTNACCGTGATGTCACCGTTGACTGTGGTTCGACAGCTCAGCCGGAAGTTGTCAGGACGATCAGCCAGATAAACCTCTTCGACATCACTGCGNGGGGAAAGGTTGGACATNCCTTCAANCACTTCCATCACACAGGTGCCGCACTGNCCCACACCGCTGCAGTTATTNAGGTTGTTCAGNCTTTTGTACGGGTTGACACCCGCATCAAGAGCAGCCTTGCGCAGATTCGCACCGTCGATNCAGCCAACCTGCTGGCCTTCCTGCTCGAATCTGATCGTAGGCACAGNTANNNGAATCATTTGATTCAAACCAACCTACAATCTTTTTACGAGCGATAGCGTCACTCAGGCCNGTCTCTTCGCCGCTTTGATACCGGCNTCCAGNAGTGGCGGCACGGCATCAGCATCGCGCCATCCGCCGATCGTCACCGTCCCNCCCTGCAGGCTGCGATAGGTGCGNAAAAATTCCGCGACTTCCTCCAGCTGCGAGGAAGCGATCTGACGGATGCTGTGAATTTTGGACTGNCNGGGGTCCGCCGCNGGGACACACAGGATTTTCCCGTCGTAAGCCCCATGGTCGTTCAGATCGAGCAANCCAATCGGACGGGCCTGAATCAGNCAGCCGGCAAANGTCGGCTCCGCCATGANGACCATNGCATCNAGGGGAGATCCNTCCACAGCCANGGNGTTGGGGATGAATCCGTAATCNAAGGGGTAGCGCATGGATGCATGCATCACCCTGTCAAGAACCATNACCCCGGCAGCTGCCGAGTACTCATATTTATTGCGACTGCCGGCGGGAATNTCCACCANGAGATTNACCAGCCCTGGAGAAGGCGACGGGGACAGTTGGCTGAGGTCCATGACGATCCTTTGCGGTGGGGATCAGTCGAGGAGCATTGACCGATCTGTCGGTGATCACAGCTGCAAGGGGAGCACTGAGGCTGATCAGGGCGATCAACAACCCTGAAATGGCTGTTGAGGGCCCGCTGGGACTGAACGGTTCATCATCCGATGAACTGATGTTTTCGTCGCTGGGTGAGAAAGACGGATCAGAGTCCATGAATCGGGAAGCGGTATGACCGCCTCCCTTCCCAAATTCGTGAATCAAACCATTCTGTCATCAATCAGCCCGTTACGCAGCAGGACGATCCTGACGTTCACGACGGGCATTTAGATCAGAAGGCACATCATCCAGACCATCGAGACGCGCACGAATCCCACGCAGTTCATCAAGGATTGAGCCGAGCATCTGCTGTGTAGCCGTTGACGGAGAATTCAGAACCTCAACCGTTACTTCTTTAATACGCAGAACATCTTTGGCGAAACGAGCGACTTCGTTGGGATGAAATAACAGTGGATCTTTCTGATCGCTTCTGTACTCGGGATTGAGCTTGCGGGGATTAAACGGGGGATTGAGATTTCTTGGATCGGTATTTGTGTAGCGATAAACAGAGGCCCGCGAACGATTCAGTGATTTCTGAACATCATCAATTCCAACCAGGGCATCGGAATGACCAATAGGAATCGAATGATCGATCGATGATTCCACCGCTTGCTGAACATGCATTGACACAGATTCAACAGATCTAGGAAACATGAGACGGCTTTTGGACAGGCTGGATTTGCCGGACGGTAGCAGCCGAGACTCACGGCGCACAGAGGTTTTCCGGGGAAAGAGACACTTTCACGATCGGCTGCCGTTTGAGCTGGTGATAACTTCCGATTTCTTTGATCTGCTGAACCATGCGCGTCTCCCGCCTCCTGCTGGTGACGCTTCGTGATGTGCCGGCGGAGGCGGAAATCACATCACACCAATTGCTCTTACGGGGTGGTTTCATCCGCAGGGTTGGCCCCGGCGTTTACGCATATCTCCCCCTCATGTGGAGGGTGCTTCAGAAGATCACCGCCATCGTTCGCCAGGAAATGGATCTGGCTGGCGCCCAGGAGACGCTGCTCCCGCAACTGCATCCTGCTGAACTCTGGAAACGCAGTGGTCGCTGGCAGGGCTACACCGCCGGCGAGGGGATCATGTTTCACCTTGAGGACCGACAGGGCAGGCAGCTTGGCCTCGGCCCGACCCATGAGGAAGTGATCACCAGTCTGGCCGGAGAACTGCTGCGTTCGTACAAGCAGCTGCCGGTGAACCTGTATCAGATCCAGACCAAGTTCAGAGACGAAATCCGACCACGTTTCGGGCTGATGCGCGGTCGCGAATTCATCATGAAAGATGCCTATTCCTTCCACGCCGATGAAGCCGACCTGAAGCTCACCTACGCACGAATGGATACCGCCTATCGCCGCATCTTCGAACGCTGCGGACTTGATGCGGTTCCCGTTGATGCGGACAGCGGTGCCATCGGTGGAGCCGCCTCTCAGGAATTCATGGTGACCGCTGATGCTGGAGAAGATCTGATCCTGATCAGTGACGACGGCCAGTACTCCGCCAACCAGGAGAAGGCGGTTTCCATTCCGCCTGACCCGGTTCCCTTGGATCCAGGTGAAGACAGCGTCGTCTCCACGCCGGCTTTATCCACCATTGACGCCCTCTGCCGGGAGCATGGCTGGCATCCCAGCCAATTGGTCAAGGTGCTTCTGCTGGTGGCCCGTCTCGAGGACGGCAGCGACCAGCCGGTGCTGGTGAGCCTGCGGGGTGATCAGGAACTCAACACCGTCAAGCTGGTCAATGCCATCACCCGCCTTCAGGAGCAGGGCGTTCTCGATTGTCGGCCCATCAGTCCGGAGGACCTTCGGAAACAGAACCTGCCCTCCATCCCCTTCGGTTTCATCGGGCCGGATCTCGGTGAAGGCGTACTGGAGGGTGCAACAACCTGGAGGCGACATTTTCTGCGACTCAGAGATCGCACCGCCAGTGAGCTTGAGCACTTCATTTGCGGCGCGAATCAAATCGATCAGCACCGCATCAACACCAGCTGGACAGCGCTCAACAAAGCAGCCCTGCCGGAAGACCCAGCCCTGACGTTGGACCTTCGCAATGCCAAGACCAATGAGGCCTGTGTTCACAACCCCGCAGCCCATCTGCAGGAGAAACGCGGCATCGAGGTTGGTCACATCTTCCAGCTGGGCCGGAAATATTCCGAAGCCATGGAGAGCGGTTTCACAAATGAGAGCGGCTCCAACGAACCGTTCTGGATGGGCTGTTACGGGATCGGGATCTCCCGCCTCGCACAAGCTGCCGTGGAACAACACCACGACCAGGCGGGAATCTGCTGGCCCACGGCCATCGCACCGTTCACGGTGCTGGTGGTGGTGGCCAACATCAAGGACGTCACTCAGGCCAACCTCGGAGAACAGCTCTACAACCATTTGATCGAAGCAGGGGTCGATGCCCTGCTTGATGACAGACCGGAACGGGCTGGGGTGAAGTTCAAGGATGCGGATCTGATCGGCATCCCATGGAGAGTTGTGGTCGGAAGGGATGCCGCTGAAGGAATCGTGGAGCTCGTCTGCCGGGCGGATCACTCCGTCAGAAAGCTGCCCCATGACGATGCGCTCGGGTCTCTCCTGTCCATGCTTCGCCCTTAAAGTTCCTCAGATTCTTCCGAAGTCATGCTCTCTGCCCTGGCTCGCCTCTTCCGATCGATGTCCAGGGCAGCCATTGCTCTGGGAATGAGTTTGTGCCTGCTTCTCACCGCCTGCAGTGGTGAAGCGGATGCAACGCTCAGCGGGGATTATGCGGTGGACACGGTTGCTGTGGCGAAGAACCTGCTTGCTGTGATTGAGCTTCCCCAGGACGATCCCGATCATCTCCAGGCCGAAACCGATGCCAAGGATCTGATCAACAACTACATCTCCCGCTATCGCCCCCAGCCGAAGTTCAACGGTCTGAGCTCATTCACGACGATGCAGACGGCACTCAACTCTCTGGCCGGTCACTACACCACCTACTCGAATCGCCCTCTTCCCGAACAGTTGCACGATCGGCTGGTCAAGGAGCTTTCCAAAGCCGAGAAAGCTGTGGCAAGAGGAAACTGAACATCGTTCGAGCTCCGGACTTTGACGTTCGGCCACGACATCTGAGATACTCGCGGATTGTGCAGATATGCGGCTTCGGGCCGCGGTGTTCTTGGCCAATGTTGTCGTCATCGGAGCGCAGTGGGGTGACGAAGGAAAGGGAAAGATCACCGATCTCCTCAGTCGCTCCGCCGACATGGTGGTTCGATACCAGGGTGGGGTGAATGCAGGTCACACGATCGTTGTTGACGATCGTGTGCTGAAACTGCACCTGATTCCCTCCGGAATTCTCTACCCGGAAACGATCTGTCTGATCGGACCAGGCACCGTCGTTGATCCCAAGGTGATGCTCGGTGAGCTGGACATGCTTCTGGCCAACGAAATCGACATCGGTGGACTGCAGCTGGCATCAACAGCTCACGTGACGATGCCGTATCACCGCCTGCTTGATCAGGCGATCGAGAAGCAACGGGGAGACCGCCGCATCGGTACGACGGGGCGCGGAATCGGTCCCACCTACGCCGATAAATCCCAGCGCAGCGGGATCCGGGTTATCGATCTGCTCGACGAGCAGAGACTCCGAGAGCGACTCGAGGGGCCGCTGAAGGAAAAGAATCAGCTGCTGGAAACCATCTACGGCGTTTCACCGTTGAACGCCGAGGCCGTTCTCCAGGAATATCTGGGTTACGGGAAACGACTGGAACCTCACGTTGTGGAGTGCACCCGGGTCATCCACCAGGCGGCAAGAGCTCGCAAGAACATCCTGTTCGAGGGAGCACAGGGAACACTCCTGGATCTCGATCACGGAACCTATCCCTATGTGACGTCCTCCAATCCCGTNTCAGGTGGTGCCTGCATCGGTGCNGGNGTCGGCCCAACCCTGATCGACCGCGTCATCGGTGTGGCCAAGGCCTACACCACCCGCGTGGGAGAGGGACCNTTCCCCACAGANCTCAGCGGCAGCCTNAACGATCAGCTGACNGANCGGGGGGGTGAATTCGGAACCACCACCGGACGGCGACGGCGCTGNGGCTGGTTTGATGGTGTGATCGGCNGNTATGCCGTTCAGGTGAACGGCTTGGATTGTCTTGCGATCACCAAACTCGACGTCCTCGANGAGCTCGACGAGATCCAGGTCTGCGTCGCCTACGAACTGGATGGNGAACGNATCGAGCATTTCCCGAGCAGCTCCGATGATTTTGCGCGCTGCANACCNATCTTCGAAACCCTCTCCGGCTGGNAGTGTTCGACGGAGGATTGCCGTCAGCTCAAGGATCTNCCTGCCGCAGCCATGGCCTANCTGCGCTTCCTCGCAGANNTGATGGAGGTTCCCATCGCCATCGTCTCCCTCGGCGCCANCCGGGACCAGACGATCGTGGTGGAAGATCCCATCCATGGCCCAAAACGNGCCCTGCTCAGCGCCTGATCGACAGCAGCCATACTTCNTGCCTCAGTGCAATCCCATTCCATGGCTCTCGACGCGCGATTCCCCAGCTCATGCAGCCTCGATGTTGTGGGCATCGGCAACGCCATCGTCGATGTGCTGGTNCAGACNGATGAGGGNTTNCTGACGTCNCATGACCTTCAGAAAGGNGNCATGGCACTGATCGATGANCAGCAGGCGGAAACGCTTTACCAGTCGAGCGGCCCTGGTTTGGAGACCTCCGGTGGCTCNGTGGCCAACACANTGGTCGGTATCGCCCAGCTGGGAGGGAGAGCTGGATTCATCGGACGGGTTCGCGATGATCAGCTCGGTGAGATCTTCAGCCACGACATCCGTGCCGTGGGAGCACAGTTCGACACNCCAGCCGCCACCAGCGGNTCNACCACAGCGCGCTGTCTGATCTANGTGACTCCNGATGCTGAACGCACGATGTGCACGTTCCTGGGGGCCTCCACCCAGCTGGAACCGGAGGATCTCGATCTTTCCATGGTGAAGANGAGCAAGGTGCTCTACCTGGAGGGATACCTGTGGGACAGTCCGGCNGCGAAACGTGCCTTCATCGCAGCAGCTGAGGCCTGTCGAGAGNCCGGCGGCAAGGTGGCGCTCTCACTNTCCGACGGTTTCTGTGTGGACCGGCACCGNGAGAGTTTCCTGGAGCTGGTGAACGGCCATGTCGATCTGNTGTTCGCNAANGAGGTGGAGATCATGTCCCTGTATGAAACAGACACGATCGATGCCGCCCTGGAGAAAGTGCGCGGCTGCTGTTCCGTGATNGCCATCACCCGNGGNGAACAGGGATCGATCGTTTTCAGCGAAGACCAGCGCTGGGATATCGGCATNTTCAGTCTCGGCGATCTCGTGGACACGACNGGAGCCGGCGATCTGTTTGCNGGNGGGTTCCTGCATGCCTACACCCAGGGNGAATCACTGCAGNGCTGCGGAGAGCTCGGTGCACTNTGCGCCGGACAGATCGTCACCCAGCTTGGNGCCCGCTCTCAGGTNGANCTGAAGGAGCTNGCGAAGACGCATCGCTCCTGAGCTCCTGCTGCAGCCAATGTCCATAGGCCTGTGATGCCATCGCAGGCCAGGTGATCCACTCGGGTGTGTCGTAACTGTGCANTTGCAGAACGGCTTCCTGCAGGGCCANAACNCAGGAGGGGGANGTTTTCAACATCAGCTGCACCTCCGGATCCCGTTGCAGCTGCCCATCCCAGACATANAGNGAGTGGATGGGCAGNAGACTGACGCAGGCGACGAGTCTCCTCTCCAGCAGNTGCCTGGCAAGNAACTCAGCCNGCTCCCGATTCCTCTCTGTGGTGAGCGCAAGGACCAGGTTCTGGNTNTCAACCTGGNTGTCAACCTGGNTCTCAACCATCCCCGATCCGATCCAGCAGGGCTGCATCATCTNCCACCAGTTCCACCTCGGNGGACGGTTCGGGACGCTGCAGGAGAAGCANATTCAGCTNGAGCTCCTCGGANANNCGATGCCAGAGACGNTCACTGACTCCACCGGATTGACGGCAGAGCACAGCAGTGATTCCCCACNGACGGCATAACGCNCGCTCAATGGCTCCAGGNACAGNCCCCTGCAGTGGACGCAGCACCGCAAGGCGATCNGGNAGGAGGCCTGCAGNGAGCGCCGCTTTGATCCCATCCCGGGATGGCAGACAACGGGCGAAGAGTTCCGCGCCGCCAGCCCTGGCNATGGAGGAGATGGCCGCAAGCTGGCGTCCGCCNATGGCCAGCAGCAGNCGCTGACCCTGCAGTTNCGNCNGCCGAAGCTCCGCTGCGTNCTGGANCAGANTGGCTTTNCCGNTCGGTTCCANGGATCGCTCGAANCGNAGCAGCGGTTGTCGCANTCGGCGACAGNCCNTGNTGAGGTCTCTNCTGATCCTGACGGCGAACGGATGNGTGGCATCCACAACCCAGCGGAATGGNCCCTGCTGTTGNAGCAGTGCGGCAATGCCGGATTCATCCCCGAGAGCACCAATTCTGATGCCGTTCACTCCGAGATCCCCGTAGGTCCGTGCTGCAGCTTCTGTCACCACGCTC
>NYUU01000038.1 GCA_002684175.1 Synechococcus sp. CPC35 | reverse complement strand
TATGCCAGCGAGCCTCTGGCGGAGGATTCCCCTCTTCGTGCCGTGGAGCGAGGGCTGGTGCTGACGCCCCATCTCGGCGCATCGACGGAGGAAGCCCAGGAGAACGTCGCCATTGATGTGGCAGAGCAGATCCGTGATGTGCTGCTTGGGTTGCCGGCCCGCAGCGCTGTCAACATCCCGGGCCTCAGTGCCGAGATCATGGAGCGGTTGAAACCGAATCTGCAGCTGGCGGAAACCCTCGGCCTGCTCGTGAGCCAGCTGGCCGGAGGGCATGTGAAGGAGATGGAGCTGCGTTTCCAGGGTGAATTCGCCAGTCATCCGTCCCAGCCCCACGTGATCGCGTCCCTGAAGGGACTGCTCAGTGCGGCTCTCGGGGACAGCATCAATTACGTCAATGCTTCCTTGGAAGCCAAGGCCCGGGGCATCCAGGTGTTGGAAGTGAAGGACGAGAGCAGTCGCGATTTCGCCGGAGGATCTCTGCAGATCACCACGCGTGGTGATCAGGGAAACCGCAGTGTGACGGGGGCGGTGTTCGCGGGAGGCGAACTGCGCATCACCAGCATTGACGCTTACCCGGTGAATGTGACCCCCAGCAGTCACATGCTGTTCACCCGTCATCGCGACATGCCTGGAATCATCGGTCAGCTTGGCTCTCTGCTGGGTGAACACAATGTGAACATCGCCTCAATGCAGGTGGGCCGCAAAATCGTGAGAGGTGACGCCGTGATGGTTCTCGGCATTGATGATCCGATCCCGGCGTCATTGCTGCAGGCCGTCATCGCCATCGACGGGATTCAGGAAGCGCATCCTGTCGCGCTCTGATGTGGCTCTGATGTGGTGGTGTATCGCAATGCCATGTCCTCCGGAACTGGAGGAGTCTCTGTTGTGGAAGCTCACCGAGCTCGGGCTTCACCGGCATGCCCTGCAGCATGCGCCGGCCACTCCGGATCAGAAAACCCTTCTGCTGTGGTTGCCACAGCAGGATTGGCCAGAGGCCCAGTGCCAGGAGCTGGCGGCCAGCCTCGAACCCCTTGCTGAGCCGTTCGGCATCAGTCTTCCTGCCTGGAGTCTGGAGCCAGTGGCTGATGAGGACTGGAGTCTCACCTGGAAACAGCACTGGCAGCCTGATCCTGTCGGGACCGATCTGCTGATTCTTCCCGCCTGGCTCGAGCCGCCACCGGAACATCAGGACCGTCTGATCATCCGGATGGATCCCGGCAGCGCTTTCGGCACTGGCAGCCATCCAACAACCCGCCTCTGCCTTGAGGCCCTCGAGCAGAAGCCCCCTCACGGCTCCCTGGTGGCAGACCTGGGATGTGGCAGTGGTGTTCTTGGACTGGCATCACTGAGACTGGGTGCTGTCTCAGTGATGGCGGTCGATACGGATTCCCTGGCGGTGCGAGCAACGGCAGCCAACCTCAAACTGAATCAGCTGGATACCGATCGTCTGAACGTCGCGCTTGGATCCCTGGACACTCTCAAGGANCTGTTGAAGGGNAAACGGGCTGATCTGTTGCTCTGCAACATCCTTGCGCCTGTGATCGAAGCNCTTGCGCCAGGGTTTGANGACCTGCTNGNANAGGATGGACGGGCGCTCCTGAGCGGTCTGCTNGTGGACCAGGCACCNGNTCTGCACAAGGTGCTGACTGNACTTGGCTGGACGATCACGGCGGAGTCCAGTCAGGGCCGGTGGGGGCTGATGGAGATCCAGCGNGCCTGACAGGNCGCCATAAGGTTGACTTATCAGACCTTTCATTCAGATTGGCCCTNCCCCCTGATGNNCNCTCTGGTGAGTGAAATGGCGCTCNGCTGAGTTACAAATGTATCGTTCCACNGGATCGGTTTTACAGCGGATCCCTGTNCGNATTCACCAAGTCATGGCTTCCTACAAGGTCACTCTGGTCAGCGAGAGCGAAGGTCTCAACAAGACCATCGACGTGCCNGATGATCANTACATTCTCGATGCAGCTGAAGAGCAGGGCNTCGACCTCCCCTATTCCTGTCGNGCNGGGGCCTGTTCNACCTGTGCTGGCAAGCTCNCCACCGGNAGCGTGGACCAGTCGGATCAGAGCTTTCTGGATGATGACCAGATCGAGGCTGGTTTCGTGTTGACCTGCGTTGCATATCCAACCTCCGATTGCACGATCAAGACGCATGCGGAGGAGGAGCTGTACTGAGCNCTCCNTTGCGCTGGGTCAACCTGAAAGCCACTCCCTGCANGGGGTGGCTTTTTGTTGGCTCGACCTCTTGCATGGCACTGGAAACNTCTCGCCCATCTTGAGTCGAACCGAAGTCGAAGANCTGCTGGAACACGGCAGNATTCACACCAGTCCTGGTGGTCAGTACAGCTTCAGGGTTCTGGGGCCTTGCTGTCGCCTGTTTGATCGGGAGGAGTTGCCCTGGCCCTGCTGCAGGCTGGCGTGGAGGAGCAAGGAGCCGAGCTGGCGTCGTGTGGGGCGCAGGTTNGTTCCTGATCTGGCCGCTCAGCGCTGCCCCTCCTATGCCGTTGAACTTCTNCAGCCAGGTTCCCGGCCGAGCGTGACGGTTCTCACCCTGTTCCCGCTNCGGTTCAGCANGGATCTGCAGGAATGGTGGTACAGCAGACANCCCCGCTCCATGGANCTCGCGAATCTCNATCCGGCANNGTGAATCCGCCTGNTGATCTGATCCAGATTNTTTNGTGNAACCCGACTGCAGGCTGGCAACCGGGTNGTTCCGAGNTGNAGTGCNCTGTGTCTCAGAAATAAACTTTGCCGCCGCCCCAGGNGGTTCCNTGAACCTTNGGTGCCACNAGGATGTAGCCAGCCATCAGGCGCAGGTCTTCGTCATCCAGNTCCCGCATGACTGGATACAGCTCGGAGCTCCGAATGCTGGGATGCAGATCGGCGATGCTGNACTCCCCGTCGTAGGAGGTTGGATCCCTCATGTAGTCGACAAGGGCATTGATGTTGTCGCGGGCNGGTGTGGCCAGGGCCAGGGTTTCGGGGTCGAGCCCGACGTTGTGGTTGGTCTTNGTGATGCCGCCGGCATGGCAGGTTCCGCAGCTGCTGTTGAACACCTTGCGGCCTGAGCTGATCTCGGTGTCTGTGAAGGTGACCTCAGTNCCGTCGGGGCTGNCTGGAACNGTGAGTGTCTCTGNATCCCAGGGNGTTGCCTGNNCCGGTGAGCNGANAGCCAGGCCGATCAGCATCGGNANAAAGATGAGCAGCCCCTTCAGGGACCGTCGCATGGTGGANAACAAATTGGCCATGAAGGTCGTAGTAAACGGGCGAGCTTGANGCATCAAACGCATCAAGNTCTTGTATCACNGGAGCGACCNCCGGCCGNTCCGGATCACGAACTGTTGCAGCGGGGCTTCACGTTCACCGTCAGAAAGTCCTTGGCCAGNCGNGTGTTNGGAAAGATGGCCTGCGCTTCCTTCACCANGTCCTCNGGCGTCACCGGGTTGCCTGGGGCATACCGCGGGCTCAGGTGGGTGAGCAGCAGTTCCCCCACCCCNGCTTCCGCTGCNGTCTGGGCNGCCATCGTGCTGGTCGAGTGCTGTTTCTGGAAGGCCATNTCCGCCTCCCCNTGGGCGAAGGTTGATTCATGAATCAGCAGATCNGCGCCTGAGGCGAGGGCGATGGCGGCTTCACAGAACACCGTGTCGGTGCAGTAAACGACGCTGACTCCNGGACGCTGCGGCCCGCAGAGTGTGCTGCCGTNAATGGTGCGNCCGTCGNCGAGGGTCACTGTCTCCCCCCGCTTCAGTTGTGCATAGACAGGGCCGGGAGGAATCTTNAGTTCGCGCGCTTTCTCAATGTCAAATCGACCGGGCAGCGGTTTCTGGTCAATCCTGTAGGCNTAGGCAGACACCCGATGGTGCAGAGGGGTGCAGCGAACCGTCAGGTCCCTGTCCTCNNAGACAATGAGGCCCTGCTCCGCGGCCTGACGGACGCGNTGCACNTTNAGGGGATAGCCGATGCGGGTGGAGCTGGTCTCGAGCACACCTTTCAGNTACCGCTCCAANGGATCNGGGCCNTANAGATCCACCCCCTGACTGCCNGGCCTGCCGGCCANGCCAAGGCTTGCNAGNAGACCAGGCAGNCCGAACACATGATCNCCATGCATGTGGGTGATGAACNCCCGCCGCAGNTGCGAGAGCCGCAGCTCGCTTCTCATGAACTGATGCTGGGTNCCCTCGCCGCAGTCGAAAAGCCACATCTCTGAACGCTGGGGCAGTCGGAGGGCGACGGCTGAAACGTTTCNCGCCCGGGTNGGTACGCCGGAGCTCGTGCCGAGGAAGGTGACCTGCAAGGTCGCTGACGTTCAGTCGTCATGCTGCCATCTGGCTGCCCCTTGAAACAGACGCCACACTGGGNCACCTTTTTCCGTGGACTGTGCGTTTCGTCCCTGTCGTCGCCTCTGCCGGCCTGGCTTCAGTGGTCCTTCTGCACCGCCNCTCCCGAGGCGATCACGCAGGTNCGTGAGCCTCAGATGCGGGTGCTCCTTCACGAGGGGGATCNTGTGGTGTTGCGCGCTGATCAGACCCAGCTGATGACGGTCCGTGGCCTGCCGGGGGGAACCCGGCAGATCCGTCGCCTGCAGCTCCGTCGGCAGGGCGGTGGACTGATGGCGGTTATGGATGGTCAGACCCGTCGCCTTGGTGCCGGCACGCTGCTCACCGTTCAGAACAATGACCCACGGGGAATCTGGCTGGGACAGCGNCGTTACCAGGGTGCTCTGCACATCAGTGGCAGGGGCGGTCGCCTGAGGGTCGTGAACGCTCTCGGGATCGAGACCTACCTCGCCAGTGTGGTGGGAAGCGAAATGCCTCATCAATGGCCGCTGGCAGCTCTTCAGGCTCAGGCNGTTGCAGCGCGGACCTATGCCCTGCGCCAGCGNAGCAGNGGTGGGGGCTGGGATGTGAAGGCNACTGTGGCCAGTCAGGTCTANCGGGGGNTGGAATCCGTGACTCCGAGCACCCTGGAGGCTGTGAAGACGACGCATTCACTGGTTCTNGTNCACAACGGCCGCCTGATTGATGCCGTGTTCCACAGCAGTTCCGGTGGGATAACGGAGGCCAGCGGNATGGTCTGGCGTCGCCAGCACCCTTANCTGGTNAGTGTTCAGGANTNTGACCAGCACAGCCCTGTGCATCGNTGGCAGGAACGCTTCGATTCCCTGGGCCTGCGCCAGAGACTGCCTGAGATCGGTGGNGTGGTNGGGGTTGATGTCTTGGATCGCAGCAGCAGCGGGCGNGTTCGTCAGGCGCGGCTGCGTGGTCCCCGNGGTTCTCTGGTGCTCAAGGGCACGGAGTTNCGCAGGCGTCTGGGCCTGAAAAGCACGCTGGTGAANTTTGAGATGGTTGCNGCGCAACAGGATGTGCCCCAACGATTGAGAGCACTGAAATCNCCTGCTCCAGTCAGNAGTGGTTCCCGGATTGATCTGCTCACCTCGTCCGTTGCCGGCAATGTTTCGAGGNGTCCATCAAGGCTGCTGGCTCCNCCGCCGGCATTGTTGCCAAAGCGAGTCCGGGGCCAGGGNATGCAGCTGCTGGTNAGCGGCCAGGGTTTCGGCCATGGAGTNGGNATGAGCCAGTGGGGGGCGCANGGACTGGCTNANCAGGGNTCCGATTTCCGNTCNATCCTTNTNCATTACTACAGAGGTGCGGAGGTGGTNCCGTTCCGNTCTCACCANGATCCCGGGCTGGCATNGGTGCCTGTCCTGAAGCCACTCTGGAACAGTTAATCCGGCGGTGAGCCGTGCCGAGCTTTCCACCTCATCTGAAACGGTTCTCCAGTTCCANNNCGCTTGCCGGTCAGCTNGCGCTGCACCTGGAGGGNCATCTCCGTCGCTGGCTGACNCNGGGGGACAAGGGTCCACGNCCNCTCGGGCTGGCCACCGGGCGCACCATGGAACCCGTCTATGCNGCGCTNNTCAGNCGNCTNCTCCTCTGGAACGAAGCGGATCTCNAGCGACTGCGNTCGCTCTGGTGCAGTTTCAACCTCGATGAATATGTCGGGCTCCTGCCGGACCATCAGGGCAGCTACCGCCACTACATGNGGGAGCGTCTGGGAGATCCACTGCAATTGCCGNTGGAGGCCCTGCAGCTTCCCGACGGTTCAGCCNANGACACCGCAGCGGCAGCCCGCTCCTATGCGGCTGNTCTTCAGCGCCGNGGTGGGGTGGGGCTTCAGCTGCTCGGTCTNGGCAGCAACGGTCATGTGGGGTTCAACGAACCCCCCAGTGATCGCGACAGGTCNTGTCATGCGGTGANGTTGTCGCCNTCAACCAGNNNGCAGAACGCANTGATGTTCGGNGGTGATCCGGCTGCCGTTCCAGAACGGGCGATCACCCTGGGCCTGGCGGAGATCCTCGCGGCGGANGAGATTCATCTGGTGGTGACCGGNCCANCGAANGCGGCCATCCTTNCGCGACTGCTCCGGCTTGACGGTCCCGATCCTTCACTGCCAGCCAGCTGGCTGCTGGATCATCCCAATGTCTGTCTCTGGGGTGATGCAGCGTCACTAGCGTGAGCCACCCGTCCTTGAACAATGAGCATCGATCCCGTGGAGCTCCGGCCGGAACAGAGTTTTCAGGCTGAGCGNTGGGTGCGTTTCATTCGTGAGTGCCAGGACATNGAACAACTNCGGGATACGGCGATGGCTCTGGTGCAGCAGCTGACACAACANAAAGCCGCCAATGCCTGGATGGCCAGCCGGGCATCGGAATCCGAGAACGAAAAGNTGGANGTCGTTGCCCAGATGATCCGCCAGACCTCCATNGGCGAGAAGAATGCTTCTGATCGNNNGATCTGAAGCCCTGCANGGCCTCNATCGCTGCGGACNNTCNTTCAAGNCAAGNAATGTCTTGNATCANGCCTTTGGTTGAGNNTCCATCGNTCACTCAGGAGAGCCAGAANCCACCNTGACGAACNAGTTCAAGGAACCGCTCNTTTTGANTGTCTTCTGNAGNTGATCTTNNTTCAGTCACCGNGTTNTGTCGCATTGGCGGAGTCCACCAATCGTGAAGTCGATCGANGATGCCGGATCGTCGNGGCCAGGGGCAGGATGTCANCGGATGGATGCAGCCGTNTCTNCAGTGGAGCGCCGCCGGCTAGGCCCGACATGCGTGNATNTGCNTATTTCTCCTCAGNATGGGTTCNGNCNNTNNGGACNCAAGCAAGGNTGGGGNGCCAAGGNNTGAACCTGNCNCCNAGCCNTCATCNCGNCNTTTGAGNNNTCGATAGCCTTTGGTGAGACCCATGAACAACTGTGGATCTCAATCTCCATCCTCGTAAAGAGACCGCCCGTTATCGGGAGATCAGGGATTTGCTTCAGGGCAACACGATCGTCGTCTGCATGGGTAATCGTCTGACCCTGGCCGGTTTCGGCATGTCGATGCCGATCTGGAGTCGGGTGATCGCGGCGGTCACGACGGCTGATGAAGCCCTGGAGGTGGTGCGTGAACATCGCCCTGATCTGTTCTTCGCCACAGAGGATCTGGAACAGGGCTATGGGATCGACCTGGT
>NYUU01000037.1 GCA_002684175.1 Synechococcus sp. CPC35 | reverse complement strand
GCCTGTGGCCAGCTGCGTCAAAACCCTGGCCGACGCGCTGAGGGCTGATCTCAGGCAGCCGGAATGACACCGCGATCCTGCAGGGTGCTGATCACGATCTCCACCGATTGCTGCAGCTCCTGCCCACCGGTGTCGATTCTCAGCTCCGCGTTCTCCGGGGCTTCGTAGGGGCTGGAAATCCCCGTGAACTCCTTGATCTGTCCGGCGCGGGCCTTGGCATAAAGCCCTTTGGGGTCCCGTGATTCGCAGACATCCAGAGCGGCATCGCAATGGATTTCAAGGAAGTCGCCGTTCTCCACCAGGGCTCGAGCTTTGTCCCGATCGGCCCGGAAGGGGGAGACGAAGGCGGTGAGCACGATCACGCCGGAGTCCAGAAAAAGCTTGGCCACCTCACCGATCCGACGGATGTTCTCCTCACGGTCGGCGTCGGAAAAGCCCAGGTCTTTGCAAAGGCCGTGGCGAATGTTGTCGCCATCGAGCACGTAGGTGGCGAGCCCCCGTTTGAACAACGCTGCATTCACGGCGTTGGCCAGGGTGCTTTTGCCGGATCCCGACAGTCCGGTGAACCAGAGAATGGCACTGCGGTGGCCCCGTGCCTTGGCCCGCTCAGCCCGGTCGACCGAGGCCTCGTGCCAGGCGATGTTGGTGGATGCACCCTTGTCGGTGAGCTCTCCGTATGTGGGGCTTGCCGCCATGACCCGGGGATGAAGTGGCGCCCATTCTCTCCCAAACACTCAATTCCCAAACACCAAATTCCCAGTCGCCTAGCCGCCTGCACGCTTTGGTCTGTACCCCTCCTTGGCCAGCAGCTCAAGGGTCGAATCCACCTGATCACCCTGCAGTTCGATCACGCCATCTTTGCTGGTGCCGCCGCTGCCGATCCCTGTTTTCAGCTTTTTCAACAGCGCCTTAAAGCCCGCAGCATCCAGTTCCAGCCCTCGGATCATCGTGACGGTCTTGCCTCCTTTGCCACCGCGGGTGGGTTGCACCCGCACCAGCTGCTGAGATTTCGGCGTTGGTTCCGAAGAGGGACCTTCTGGTCGCTTCAGGCTGTCCGCACTGCTGAATTCCTGCCAGCCTCCTTTCGGCATTGGGATTCCGCTTCCCGGTCTTGGCTCCAGTCTTGCGCATTGTTTTTGAGCACTTCAGTTGCCGGCGTCTCCGTTGAAGTGCGTGTCCATCAGTTGGTTCACACGCTGTCCCATCCTTGGGATCTCCTGGGTGTGAGCAATGGGGCCAGGGTTGTCTTCAAACGGGTATGACTGACGATCGGCGAAGGGTTCATCGATGTAGCGATAGCCGAGATTGCTGATGAAACTGATGATGTATCGGGCACCAATAGACCCCAACGAAGGCTCAACGATCCCTGCATCTGATCCGAAGTTGTAGCTGATTCCGGTTTTGTGGAGAAAATTTTTGCTGGCCGCTTTTTTGTTGTAGGGGCGTACATCTTCCCCGAAGTTAATTCGTTCACCATCAGATTCAATGGTTACAAATCCGGTGATGTTGTCGATCCAACGATCTGGAACATGGTTGGGGATGCCAGGTTCGATATATTGAGGAGGTTTGATTTTCTGATTTATATCTGCAGCCCCGAAGTTGGCGGTGGAAAGAGTTTCGTTGAAGGCCTGGTTTCCCAAATCATTCCGAAGGATCCTGCGTGCCTGCTCAGTCAGCTTTGATTGGGCGGGCGAACCGTTGGGCTGGCTCCAGGGCGCTGGGTTGGATGGGTCGGACTGGATCAGCCAGAGCAGTTTTGCCGTGTCCATTGACGTCATGGTGATTCGCCCGGGTTTCCAACCTCCTCCCGTCGCGGAATCTGTGCCTTTGATCTGGATTGTCCCCAGCCCCAGACGGCGGAAGCGACTGTTCATGGCTCCGATTCGATCGTTCTCGTGGAGATATTTGAGAAGGTCTTGCGTCGCCTGATTGCTTGAAACCGTCAGCATTTTTCGCAGGTCCCTGCGGATATCGGACAGTTCGATCCGTTGATCGGAGACGTCCTCAAGCAGGAAAAAAGCGAGCGGCAGTTTGAAAAGTGAGGCCGGGTAGGGAGACATGAAAACCGCATTCCCATTCAGTCTTTTCTGCGTCTGAATCAAATCCTTGGCTGGCAGCTGTCTGCGGGAGCTGATCCAGGCTCGATTCCCATCCCATTGTCCCTGATCCCACCGTTGCCAGGTGATGTTTTTCGTTCCAAGGTTCGGGTCGAGATCACTGATCAATCCCTGGGGTTGATCTCTGGTCACCACAACATTGGCGGCGTCAACAAGCTCACCTTTTCTGTCGAGAGCCAGTACTGCCAGATCAACATTGGCCCGTTCGTCAAGAACAGGTGCATCGGTCTCCGGGAAAACCCCCTCGACGGGGCCGAAATCATGAATCCGCTGCCATCGCACAGATCTCAGAATTCTTCGGAGCTCTTTGGCGAGATTCACGGCGTTTCCTCTGGGGCCACGCTGACCATGGTGATTGCCCTGCCTTGAATCGGATTCAGGCACCGTCACTGCAGACTCCATCCACTGTTAGGTCTGCAGCCTTGGCGCAGGCGGGGTTCGGGAATCTGAGCATTGAGGCCTGCGACCCACGGCACCACGTGATCGCCTGCTTACGCTGACCCCACGCTCCACTGTGGATCCGTGACCAGCACCCTCCCGAACGCCAGCACTCCGGATTCGGCCAGTCTGAAGCCATCCGTTCGTCCGGGTGCCCACGGCCGCTTTGGTCGGTTCGGGGGGCAGTACGTCCCTGAGACCCTGATGCCTGCTCTGGCGGAACTGGAGCAAGCGGCTGCGCTGGCCTGGAAGGACCCCGCCTTCACCACTGAGCTCAATCACCTGCTCAAGAATTACGTTGGCCGAGCAACTCCGCTCTATGAAGCCGAACGACTCACGGCCCATTACCGACGTACCGACGGCGGGCCGCGCATCTGGCTGAAGCGTGAGGATCTAAATCACACAGGTGCCCACAAAATCAACAATGCCCTTGGCCAAGCGCTTCTGGCATTACGGATGGGCAAGAAACGCATCATTGCCGAAACCGGCGCCGGCCAGCATGGTGTTGCCACAGCCACCGTCTGTGCCCGCTTCGGACTCGAGTGCATCATCTACATGGGCGCCGAGGATATGCGCCGGCAGGCTCTGAATGTGTTCCGCATGCGTCTCCTGGGCGCTTCGGTGCAACCGGTCACCGCTGGCACCGCCACGCTCAAGGATGCCACCAGCGAAGCGATCCGCGACTGGGTCACCAATGTGGAGACCACCCACTACATCCTCGGATCAGTGGCAGGTCCGCACCCCTATCCGATGCTTGTCCGTGATTTCCATGCGGTGATCGGAGAGGAGGCCAGACAGCAGTGCCAGGAGGCCTTCGGTCGTCTGCCCGATGTGCTGATGGCCTGCGTCGGAGGTGGCTCCAATGCCATGGGTCTGTTTCATCCCTTCGTGGAGTGCGCCGATGTGCGGCTGATCGGCGTCGAAGCTGCAGGTGACGGCGTCTCCACCGGTCGCCATGCAGCCACGATCACCGAGGGCCGGGCCGGGGTGCTGCATGGTGCCATGAGCCTGCTGCTGCAGGATGACGACGGTCAGGTGAAGGAAGCACATTCGATCAGTGCAGGCCTCGACTATCCCGGCGTCGGACCTGAACACAGCTATCTGCGCGAGATCGGGCGAGCTGAATACGGCGCTGTCACGGATCGTCAGGCCCTGGATGCCCTGCGTCTGGTGAGCGAACTGGAAGGCATCATTCCGGCTCTGGAAACGGCTCATGCTTTTGCCTGGCTTGAGCAGCTCTGTCCGACGCTTTCGGATGGCACAGAGATCGTGATCAACTGCTCAGGCCGTGGTGACAAAGATGTCAACACAGTGGCGGAAAAGCTCGGTGATGAACTGCGCTGACAAGCTGGGTTCTCAGCTCAGCATCAGTTCAAGATGTCTGGCCACACGCTGAACGGCTGCCCTGGCTGTGGCGTAGGCCATACGCATCGGACCCACCAGAGCCACCTGTCCGATGCCGTCATTGGAGCGATAGGGCGCCTGAACAACGGAACAGATCTGCAGCGCCTGGTGGGGATGTTCATCTCCAATCCAGACTCTCGCGTTCTCGTCGTGGCGGACCAGAGTCTCCGGGCTTTCATCGATGAGTTCAAGCAGAGGCAGAAGGTCTGTCTTGGTCTGAAATTCCGGTTCCGACAGCAACCGTGACAGTCCATGGACCACGAGTGCGCTGCTGGCGCTCGACGGGTGATCGAGGGCTCCACGCAGCACATCACCGCTTCGTTGCAACTGGGGCGGCAGTGCATCCCAGTTGAGTCTCCCCTCTTCAAGCTGCCGTTCCGCCCATCTCTCCATTGCCGGAAGTTCTTCGTCGACGCCGTGGGGCAGTCGGAGATTCAGATGGCTGGCCCGGCCGTTCTCCTCCACCAGCATCACCAGAAGCCTGTCGCAGCTTTGAACCAGACGGATTGCCTCCAGCTGGCTGCGTTCCGGTCTCGGTCGGGTGATCAGGCTCATCAGCCCTGTGAAATCGGTCAAACGACGGGCCAGTTGCTNGAGGAGATCGTCCAGGGCCGCCCAGCGCAGGCTGAGACCGGTGAGTTCCCTCTCAAGATGCTGAACCGCCACACCGGGNTCCGGCAGGAGTGCATTCACGTAATGGCGGTAGCCCAGTGGGCTNGGCACGCGACCGGCCGAGGTGTGGGGTTGNGTGAGCAGACCGCGTCGCTCCAGTGCGCCCATTGCAGAGCGGATCGTTGCTGAGCTGGCAGGGATCCCGAAACGCTGCACCAGTGTGCGGCTGCCCACCGGCTCGATCGTGTCCACGTAGTGATGGACCGTGGCCTGCAGCACCTGTTCCTGGCGGACTGACAGCGGCTTCATCAGTAGCGGGGAGTGGTGGGATCCACCTGCAGGCTCCAGGCATCAATCCCTCCGTCGAGGTTCCAGACATCCAGTCCCCATTCCTGCTCCAGCAGCCACTGCCCGAAGTGCAAACTGCGTATACCCGCATGGCAGAGGACCACAACTGGCACCCCTGCTGAAAGTTTCTCCCTCAGCGAATCCAACCAGTCACCCGATCCGCTGAGGGGAAGGTGGACAACATCAGCCGGGAAGGAGGCCAGAGCCAGTTCCTGAGACTCTCGGACATCAACCAGCTGAAGCGGCTGGTCACTCCTCATCCAGTCCATCAGGGCTGGAGCCGTGATCGGTCTGGGCCGGTTGCTCGTCATGTTGCCATTCTGCGGTCATGGATGAAAATGGAAGGATTCAAGACTGCAGGCCCATGAAGGCCCGCTCCTTCCTCTCGGCAGTCGCGGCAGGCCTGACGGCATTGCTTCTGCTCGCGGTCGCTTTGCTCTGGGTGATGGACCTTCGCAGTCCGCTCCACCTTGCAGAGCAGCCTCTCGCCCTGCCCAGGGCCTCCCTCTTCGTGCCCCGTGAGGCCGATCTTTCACTGCACTGGCTTGCCGATCCTGGTCGCCTGCCCGCCTATGCCCAGGCCGTGGCCCCGGCGGCCGATCGTCGTGGCGCCAGAGATGCAGCCCGTCAGTGGCGTGATGGTGCATTCGCCCTGGCCGGTCTCGACTATGAGGCCGAGCTGGCCTCTTGGCTGGGCCCTGAACTGAGCCTCACTCTGATGAGTGCCGGGGATGAACCGGGCTGGGTACTCGCTCTGACCAGTCGGGACAAGGATGGAGCCCGTCGTTTTCTGCAGCGCTTCTGGCAGACCCGCAGTCTTGCGGGAACGGATCTTCAGATCAGCAGTTATCGGGGCATCGGCCTGATCAGCGGCCGCGGGGCACTGATCGGAAGGAATCCACAGCCTCTGGCCACCGCACTGATTGATGACGACCTGCTGCTGCTGGCCTCCGGTCGTGGGGTGCTGGAGCAGGCCCTGGATGTCTCCCAGCTGAAGGACCAGCATCAGCTGGGCAATGAACTGCTTCAGCGCCAGGTCGCTGGTTTTGGCAAAGGTGTGGCGTTGATGACGGCCTCACCCAGGGCGTTGCAGCGGTGGATGGATCTACCTCAGGGCGTCGCCGATCGCGACGATCTATCCGGCCTTGTCGCTGTTCTGCAACCCGATGGGGCGGAGCTGGTGATGAATGCCCTGCTCCTGTTCAACGACCGGTTTGCCTCGTCTCCCTGGCCGCCTCTGTCGGATCTTTCGTCAGAGGCTGGCGGCCGCGGCCTCTGGCTTGCCCAGCTGCAGAATCCTGCCCGTCTTCTCAACTCGGATGACACCCATCCCCTGGTGCAGTGGCTGGGGCCGCTGCTTCAGGACCAGCTCCGTGAACGGTCCGCTGCGGCTGCGGTGGTGCGCCTCGATGACGGGCCTTTGCTGTGGCAGCAGCAAGCTGACGGCTGGCTGCTGACCAGCAGCCGCAACCGGCCTGAGCAGCAGGCGGTGGATGCAGAACTGCAAAGTGCTGGTCTGTCCCGTTCCGAGTTGAAGGAAGAGGGAGAGCAACTCCAGGTCTGGACCCGTCTGGTGCGTCGCCGTGGCAGAAACAGTGGACTCGATGCCCAGCTGGCGGTGGTTCAGGCCAGGACGCCCTCACTGGACTGGTGGGCTGAGACCCTGACCGGGCTGGCTCATCGCACTGAAAGCAGAGGTCTTCAGCCCCGATTGCAGCAGTTGAGGTCTCTTCTGGCGGACGATCAACCGACCCATGCGTTGCTGCTGGATTCAAGGACGGCACAGGCCATTCTCCGCAAATGGAGCACCTGGGTGCGGCTCTCAGTCATGGCAGGTCAACCCGTGCAGGACCGTGTAGAGGGGCTTGCTCTCTCCGTGGGCGTGGACCGCCGGCTGGATGATGGTGGAACGGCCCTTCCTCTGCATGCCCGCCTTTCCCTTGGCTGAACTGGTGCTGTTGCGTCATGGCATCGCTGAACCCCGCATCGGAGGCCAGGACCATCCCGATCGTGGCCTCAGCTCCGAGGGTCGTGATCGCACCGAAGCCGTGGTCGTTGCACTTGTGCAACGCGGTCTCCAGCTGGATCTGCTGGTGTCGAGTCCNTTCAGACGTGCCCTCGAAACCGCCCAGATCGCTCTGAAAGCGGGACTNGCGCCACTGTTGGACATCAANCCCCATCTGAGCCCCGGCGATGATGCAGGCAGCCTTGTNAAGGGCTTGNGTGGNCGCGTTGGGTTGGTTGGCCACGAACCGGATCTGGGGNATCTGGCCTGTCTGCTGACGGGCCTCCCGGCAGGTGCTCTCAAGCTCAAGAAGGCAGGCCTTGTGCAGTTGCGCCAATCGTCCGGTCAATGGCAGCTCCGTGCTCTGCTCACCCCAGGACTGCTGCTTTGAGCTGGACCTGACAGCGCTCCGGATTAAGTTGCCAGGAGTGGCTCCGAGGCGTTGGCCCAGCAGCAGAATGTCGACCTCCGCCACGCACGGACAGGGATTGAACTGCGGCCAGGTCTGGACGGCGTGCCCGCGACCCAGTCCGCCATCTGCGACATCGATGGAGAGCGTGGATTGCTGACCTATCGCGGCTATCCCATGGAGGATCTCGCCGCCAACAGCAGTTTTCTCGAAACGGCTTATCTATTGATCTGGGGTGAGCTACCCACCTGTGATGAGCTGGCCCGTTTCGAGCATGCGGTCCAGATGCATCGGCGGGTGAGCTTTCGGGTGAGGGACATGATGAAGTGCTTCCCGGCCAGCGGCCATCCCATGGATGCGCTTCAGTCCAGCGCCGCATCTCTGGGTCTGTTCTATTCCCGCCGAGCGATCGATGACCCGCAGTACATCTATGACGTGGTCGTGCGTCTGATCGCAAAAATTCCGACGATGGTCGCGGCGTTCCAGCTGATCCGCAAAGGACAGGATCCGATTCAGCCGCGGGACGATCTGGCCTACTCGGCCAATTTCCTTTACATGCTGACGGAGCGGGAGCCTGATCCCCTTGCGGCAAGGATCTTTGATCGTTGCCTGATGCTGCACGCGGAACACAGCCTCAACGCCAGCACCTTCAGTGCCCGCGTCACTGCCAGCACGCTCACCGATCCCTATGCCGTGGTGGCGTCGGCGGTGGGAACACTGGCCGGTCCTCTGCATGGAGGTGCCAATGAGGATGTGCTGGCCATGCTTGAAGAGGTTGGTACTC
Organism: Synechococcus sp. CPC35; assembly: GCA_002684175.1. Classification (GTDB taxonomy): domain Bacteria; phylum Cyanobacteriota; class Cyanobacteriia; order PCC-6307; family Cyanobiaceae; genus Parasynechococcus. The sequence goes on along the minus strand of NYUU01000037.1, from coordinate 1,089 downwards.
CCGAGAAAGCCGCTGGGTACCTGGATGAGGCCATCGCTGCCAAGCGCAAGATCATGGGTTTCGGCCACCGGGAATACAAGGTCAAGGATCCCCGCGCCGTGATTCTTCAGTCCCAGGTTGAGGAGATGTTCGCCCGCTTCGGCCATGACCAGCTCTTTGATGTGGCCCGTGCCATCGAGGCGGCGGCTGAGTCACGGCTTGGTCCCAAGGGCATCTACCCCAACGTTGATTTCTATTCCGGTCTCGTCTACAGAAAACTCGGAATCCCAAGGGATCTGTTCACGCCCGTCTTCGCGATTGCTCGCGTGGCTGGCTGGCTGGCTCACTGGCGCGAGCAGTTGGGTGCCAATCGAATTTTCCGCCCTTCTCAGATCTATTCCGGCTCACCACCACGAACATGGATGCCCCCCGAGGAGCGGGTCTCGGCTCCGGCCGCTTAGGTTGCAGAGACTTCTCTCGACACAATGGTGAGTCCGGGACTGGACCTGGAACTGAGTTTTAGTCAGGCGTTGCAGGGCCTTGGACTCTCCGCGGAAGCGGCGCGGCTGATCTGGCTTCCGCTGCCGATGCTGCTGGTTCTGGTGGCTGCCGTCGTGGGTGTGCTGGTGTCCGTCTGGCTGGAACGCAAGATTTCAGCGGCTGTGCAGCAACGCATCGGGCCTCAATATGCCGGTGCCCTCGGCATCCTCCAGCCTCTGGCCGATGGCCTCAAATTGCTGGTCAAGGAGGACATCATTCCCGCAAGGGCAGACAGCGTGCTGTTCACGCTTGGTCCGGTGCTTGTGGTGGTGCCGGTGATCGTCTCCTGGCTGATCATTCCGTTCGGACAGAACCTGCTGATCAGCAATGTCGGGGTTGGAATCTTTCTCTGGATCGCCTTCAGCAGCATTCAGCCCATCGGCCTTCTGATGAGCGGCTATGCCTCCAACAATAAATATTCGCTTCTGGGTGGCCTGCGCGCGGCGGCTCAGTCAATCAGCTATGAAATTCCACTGGCCCTCGCCGTGCTGGCGATCGTGATGATGAGCAATTCGCTCAGCACCGTCGACATTGTCAACCAGCAGACCGGCGCTGGAATTCTCAGCTGGA
>NYUU01000036.1 GCA_002684175.1 Synechococcus sp. CPC35 | reverse complement strand
GAGGCTCTCAACAAGCAACTCGACAACCTTGACGGCCCAGCCAGACGCCTCTGGACGGTGATCGGTCTTTTGCTGATTCATCAGAGAAAAGAGCTTCCCGCGACGGCAGATCGCCTCTACCCCTTCGCACCTGCCTCAGAAAACGACATACCACTGCGGATCCTGCAGAGACTCGCCGCGGACCTGGCAATCGTGAACGGGGAAAACAGCCGGGTTCTTAAAAAAACCGAATTGCGTGCATTGCTCCGCAGGATCAGCAAAACGCAGGATCCAAAAGGAATGGCCATGCGAGTCGTGGGTTGGGTGGAGGAGGTCCAGGAACAGCATCGGAGGGATCGGGTTCCAGGACGAATCCTCAAAAACCTGCAACAGTCCAATCGCATGATCGAAAAACTTGAGACTGAACTGTTGTCCGGACGGGAACGCGACCAGCTGCTGGGAGAGGCTGCAGCAATCAAGTCACGACTGGACGCCCTGCTGAGCGCCAGATCGGTTGCGCATCAATCACAACTGCAGAAGAGGTGGCGCCTGGGGCGCTGGTTGTCCAGGCTCATCGGTGGGGTCTAGGTAATTTCAATCCATCACATCGTCAGAGGGACCCAGTCCAACGGATGCGGCACCCGCATTTCGCGGCCTTCGCCGGGAGCTGTTGTGATCGCCAGGTCATAGGACACGGAGTAACGGCTGATCGTTCCCTTGTGGGGAAGCACCCGATGACGCAGGTCGGAAGGAAACAGCAGCAACCGATGGGGCAGAGGCGAGAACACACCTCCCGAAGCAGCGGCCTCCTCATAAGGGATAGCCATCACATGACTGAAATAGTCATCGGGCGCCTGAAACTCCAGTGCTCCACTCTCGCTGTCTGCTTCGGTCCGCAGATANAANACACCGCTGAGCTGGGCGTTGCGATGGGAGTGAAGTTCGATCGTGCCACCACCACTNGCACACACCACCGGCCAGGCCTTCTGAACATGCACGGAGAGTCCATGATCCGGACCGAGCAGATCCAGGAGATAGGTGGAGACATGACAGGCAAGCTCTGAATTCAGCCACTGGAAGGCATCCANCCGGTGCAACTGATCCAGGCCNGCATGNCCNAGCAGATCACCGGTGAGATTGCAACGCTCACNGAACTNGGGGTGCTGGAACACCTCTCGNTCAAAGATCTCAAGCTGATTCACCATCGCTGAAGCCGTTGCNGCATCCGGNTCAAGATCCACCTGAAGCACAGGAGTCGGAAACAACCAGTGCAACGGCATCANCCAACTCAGCTCACAAGNTCACTCAAATCATGGTCAAATCCGTGCCGCCTGCACCAAGCCACAACCGTGTTGACCAACAGCATTGAGACGGTCATCGGTCCAACACCTCCAGGCACCGGTGAAAGAGNTCCTGCGATCGCCTCCAACTCCTCTGCATTCACATCACCACAGAGGCCTCCCTCAGGCTTGCGGTGAATCCCNACGTCCACCACTGCCGCACCCTTTNTGACGTGTTCNGCCCCGATCATGCGNGGNCGTCCTGCTGCNACNACAAGNATGTCAGCTTCAAGGGTGTGAGCCTTCAGATTCTCGGTGCGGGAATGGGCCACGGTGACCGTGGCATTCGCGGCCTGAAGCATCAGTGCCATCGGCTGCCCCACAAGAATGCTCCGGCCGATCACNACAGCTCTTTTCCCGGCGGGATCAACACCATTGCTGCGCAACAGAGCCATCACNCCGGCAGGCGTNCAACTNCNGGGNCCGGATTCGCCCTTGAGCAGACGACCGAGATTCAGAGTGTGCAGACCATCGGCATCCTTCTCGGGATCGATCGCAGCCAGCAGGGGANCTTCATCAAGNGCCNCNGGCAGCGGCAGCTGCANCAAAATTCCGTCAACCCGTTGATCAGCATTCAGCTCGCGGATTGTGCGCAAAACCTCAGCNGGNGAGGTCTCTCCTGAAAGNTGATCCCCATAGCTGACCACACCGATACGACCACAGGCCTTNTCTTTATTGGCAACGTAAACAGCACTGGCGGGATCATCTCCGACCCGNAGAACAGCAAGCCCCGGCGGTCGTCCGGCCTGGGCTAGACGAGCATCGATCAAGTCCTTGAGCCTGCGCTCGACNTCCCTCGCCAGCAGCTTGCCATCCAGTCGCAGGGCCATTTCATNGGAGTCTTGTNAATNCAGCATGNCTGCCGGAGAGAGCTAGCGTGCAATCTCTGACGCGTCTTGTTTGGTTCGCTTTCCGCGGGTGAGCAGCCTCTGGAGACGCTGGCTGCGTCACGAAGCCCCGGCCAGACGTCTGCTGCGCTGGCCANGGTTTCAAAGCNCCATGGTGATGGTGCTCTGNCTNGCCGTGGCCATGCTTTCAAGCATGCCCTGGCTGATCAAACCGGACCTGCAGCCCGGTTCCCTGGCGCCTTTTGACGCNGTTGCTCCNAAGGATGCTGTTGTCCAGGACAGCACNGTCCTNGAACAGCGGCGCTCNTCGCTTGTNGCCCGNTCCGTTGTTCAGGTGATCGACCNGGAATCCACGGAACAACTGCGTCAGCGTCTGAAGCAGCAGCTGCGACAGATNCGGCAACTCACCGAGAACGGNTCTGCCGCAAGGATCGGCCCTGTGAANCTGAGCNCGGAAGAGAANCAGTGGCTTGANAAGCNCAAAGAGGNCGAGCGCCAGACATGGGAAACAGCTGTGATGCAAGCNGCGAATCGAATGCTGAGTCAGGGCCTGGTGAGCAACCTCGANGTNGATCAGCTCCGGCGGGCTGCNGATCTNCAGGTCACCGGTGAGGCCATGGAGGAGCNGNCCGCNCGNTCNNTGGCNGGGAAGCTTCTGGCCAGTGCCCTGCGCGGCAGCACCAATCTGCGGACNGACCCGAATCTGAGCAAACANCTGATCGAGGAACAGCTCACCAAACANGGAATCCCCACGATCGATGTCCGCAAGGGTGACCTGATCACCCGCAAGGGAGAACCNATCAGCCCGCAGGCNTATGACGTTCTTGACTACTTCGGAAAGGTTCGGCGGGAACCACAGCCGTTGATCTGGTTTCAGCGCTTCGTGGAAGCCCTGGCCGCCTGCGGCGTGATGCTCCTGGTGATGCGACGGGAACGGCCGGGCCTGGAGGTTCGCCATGCGCTGCTCGCCNTAGCCCTTCTGCTGATGGTTCAGGCCGCCAAGCTCTGGTTTCAAGGCAGCATCAGCCCGCTTGCGGTGCTCGTTCCCCCCACACTCGTGCTGACGGAAGGTCTTGGCACAGGCTGCGGCCTGGTCTGGATGTCCGTGGCTGCCTTGCTTTGGCCAGAGCCGGTGCAGGGACTGGGGGATGGCCGATTGCTGGTNGCAGCCACGATTGCTGCAGCCGGCGCGCTGATCGCAGGTCGACAGCGCAGCCGGGGGCAATTGCTGCAGTTGACGGTGCTGCTCCCACTNGGTGCCCTGGTGGGNCAGTGGCTGCTGCTGCANATTCAACCCCTNACGGGCTGGTACGCCTGGGGCAGTCTCAATCCAACTCTNGATGAACTGGCCACTGATGCCCTGATGCTGAGNGTGCTGCTGATGCTGACACTNCTGATCATCCCCGTTCTNGAAAGTTCGTTCGGTCTTCTGACCAGGGCCCGACTGCTCGAGCTGGCCGATCAGGAGAGGCCTCTGCTGCGACGACTCTCCTGTGAGGCACCCGGCACCTTCGAACACACCTTGATGATCTGCAGCCTTGCGGAAGAAGGAGCCAGAGCGATCGGTGCGGATGTGGATCTGATCCGCACCGGTTCGCTTTATCACGATGTAGGCAAGCTCCATGCTCCGGGCTGGTTCATCGAAAACCAGAAGGAGGAGCCCAATCCCCATGATGATCTCGATGACCCTCAGGCCAGCGCAGCTGTCCTGCAGGCCCACGTGGATGAAGGCCTGAAACTGGCACGGCGGCATCGTCTGCCGCGGCCGATCGCCGATTTCATACCAGAGCATCAGGGGACCCTGAAAATGGGGTATTTCCTGCACAAAGCCCGGGAACGCGACGCGTCGGTGGACGAACGTCGCTTCCGCTACCGCGGGCCAGCACCGAGATCACGGGAGACCGCTGTGCTGATGTTGGCAGATGGCTGCGAGGCGGCATTGCGTTCGCTTCCACCGGACACCTCCGATCAGCAGGCGCGGGACACGGTTCGCCGGATTGTGGAGGGGCGTTACCACGACGGCCAGCTGCGCAAAAGCAGCCTCAGTCGCAGCGAAATCGAGCTGGTCATTCGGGCGTTCGTGCAGGTCTGGCGTCGGATGCGCCATCGAAGGATCCCTTATCCGATCCCCGCCCGCCCAAGGCTTCCGACCTGAAGCAAGGTGTCAGAACAACCGCGCTGGCTAGAGGAACGTCGGCGCTGAGATGAGGCGGACCCGCTTCTGCGTGAACGGGTGGCAGAAGCTGAGGGCATGGGCATGAAGGCGCAGGCGACCCGCAGTGCCGGCATCCCCATAAATCGGGTCCCCAATGATTGGATGTCCAATCCCAGCGAGATGCGCCCGCAGCTGATGGGAGCGTCCGGTGACGGGACGCAGCCACACCCTTGTGATCCCATCGCGTTTGATCCCGTCGAGTGGACGTAGTACCCGCCATTGGGTCATGGCCGAACGACCGGCCGGGTGAAAGCCGTAGCGGGGAGGCTGGCGCTGCACTCTTGCCAAGGGACTGTTGATGGATCCACCCCGATCGATATGACCATGAACATCCGCGAGGTAAAGCTTGTTCACCCGACGATGGGCGAACAGAGAGCTGCAGCTCCGCAACGCTTCCAATCCACGCGCCAACAGCAGAACACCGGAGGTGTCACGGTCAAGCCGATGCACCAGACGAAGTGCCGGATCATCTTTGTTCAAGCGGGTGATCAGTGAATCCGCCTGCTGCCGACCAAGACCAGGCTGCGTCAGCAAACCTGCGGGTTTGTCCACTGCCAGAAGCCAGCGGTCACGCAGCAGAACCTTCAAGGGTTAAGCCGCTTCGCACAGTGACGCAGAAACAATGCCTCCACCTGCTCCGGCGGCAGCTGCTGAATCAGACGCGCTTCAGCTTCCACATGATGCTGACTGACGTGATAGAGCTGCAGTTCGTGAAAAGCGTCGGGTTGACGGCGACGGGCCTGATCCATCCCACGCTCCAGCAGGGCGGTCGGCATCAGCTGCCCACCCTTGCAGAACTGCATCACATGGGCGGATTCATGGGCCAGCACCACCCAGACATAGGAAGGGTCGTCCGGAAGGTTGTTGGCACACATCAACAGAGCCTGCTTCCCCTCGTGGAAAGCGCCCAGCAAGCCGGTAGGACAGTCCCTGGCGACGAGGGCATCCACACCAGCTGCTTTCAACATCCGCAGATAACTGCCGATGCGATTCCAGGTATTGGCCTGCACGCCGGTGGTTGTGGCCAACAGCATGAACAATGCCAAGACGGGTGCAAGCTTTCTGCGCATCCGAAGCAAAGAGATCCAGTCTCATTGGTCTCAAGAAGAGACGGTTTTGTTCGTTAACCGCTGGATCTCTACAGGTTTTCAATGCTCCAGTGCACGCTCCACGGAGCTCACCTTCTCCAGAAAGCTCTGACTGCGATCAATCCGCGTGTTCAGCTTCAAGGTCGAGTAGATGCGAGGAGCACCCATGCCGTGCAAGGTCTCATGACAGAGACGCACACAACTCAGCACGTCATCCCATGGTCCTTCAATCGCCGTTCCATTCGGTCCAAGCTCATAGGTGAGTCCCATGGAACGGATGACGCGTTCACATGCTGCGATGTAAGGCGAGAGGCTGACACCGACCCCGATCGGAACCACGCAGAGATCGATGCTGAGCCACATCAGACAATCCCTGCGTGGGAGCCGCTCAGACAGGTGACGGGGTAGCCGATTGTCCGCCAGGTTCCACTGTCGGTACGCACTTCCACAGCGATGCCCCTTTCCCCCAACGGGCATCGCGCTCCCTGGCCCGAACACCAGTTACTGGCTTCGGAAAGAGCCAGTTCAAGGGTGTCGTAGGGAGCATCAAGCACCGGATGTGGCTGACCATCCAGACCAACCAGCCGGTAGCGGGAGCGACGCATGATCATCGCAATCCAGTCCCGGAATTGTCCTCCAGTCTCCCATGGGCGTCTCCCCCTCGAATCGGGGACACTGAACAACCATTCGTTTGAAGGTCTCTGAGAGTGAGCAGCGCGCTGAAGAAGGGATACAGCGATCTGATGGCCAGGGCTCCGGGGGCTGCATTCCATCGAGCACGTGCGCTTTATCTCAACAAGTACCCGTTGCCACAGGGCAGTTGCGAGCTGCCGCTTCGACTGTTTGTCACAGATGAATTGTTGAAGGAGGAGCTCCTACCGGCCCCGGATGGAGAACCAGGCCATCGCCTGGCCAGACTCACAAGCCGAACGGAGCAACTGGCCCTTGTGCACTGGCAANACAGCGAACCGGCTCCACTGCAACTTGTGAAGCAGTANCTGCGGGAGGCCTGGAACCTTGACGTTGACTCNCTTGATCTATTGNCCCAGGCAGAACCGTGGTTCCGGNANAGCGGACATCAGANCCGGTTCCGATCTCCNTGCGAGCTGGTGTTTCAACANGANACTTTATTAACGCTGCGGGAGTAAAAATAAAAACATTCCTGCGTTAGCTNTCTGCAGGTTGCGCTGCAGCGCTAGCGAGGTAATAGAGGTAACCAATTCATGTTCACCAAATACGCCGAACGCTACGTTCTGCTTTCCAGCTCAGCTGGTGGCTACCTCGGCATTAACGCCAATGATCATCAGATTGAGCGGCAGAGTTCCCCTGATGATGCATGGATCTTCCACACCCATGAGGGAGCTGTCACCCACGCCCGCTGGATCGGTGAAGTTCATGGTGAAACACCGGATGTTGTGAAGCTCGAGCTCTGAAAAGCTCATCGAACATCATCCAGGAGAGGCCTGAAGGCTTTGACCACAGGGTGAGATGAAAGCATCAGAGCTGAACATTCATCCGTGAATGAAGTTTCGGAGCCGTCTCGAGTCTTGCGCCTGATCACGCTGCAGTGACTTCGACGAACGGCTCAGGACTTCGCGCTGCTGAGCCTCGAACACATCCGATTCACTGAGGATGAAGCCGTGTTCTCGCGCCAGCTCAAGGAAACCAGCCAGATCCATCGGTTCACCCAGACTTTTATCAAGAACAGGATCGGTGTTCCGGAGATCAAGGAAGCGGTCGAGTTCTCCGATGGACATGGAACGAAAAAACCTTTGTTGAAAGCTTGCTCATAGTTCTAGACCAAGCCAATCAGTTGAGGTGGCAAGTCTTTGACGACCGTCCTGTGATGGTTTCAGCCGTCAACCCTTGACGGCATCACCGCTGGCGCTCGGAAGGATGAAACGCTGAAGCAGGATGAACAGAAGCAGGACTGGAAGAATTGAAACCACCGAACCTGCAGCGACGATGCGCCAATCCAGCGAAAAACTGCTGGAAAGCTGCTGAAGTCCCAGCGGCAGCGTGTAGAGATTCGGATCATCAAGAATCACCAGAGGCCAGAGGAACTCACCCCATGTACCGATGAACACGAACATCCCCAGGGTGATCAGATCCGCCTTTGCGGCTGGAATCATCACGTTCCACCACTCGCCGAGCCGGCTGCAGCCATCAATGCGGGCGGCTTCCTCGAGCTATTTCGGTACGCCAAGAAAACTCTGGCGAAGCAGGTAAAGACCGAAAGCGGTGGCTGCCTGAGGAATGACAACAGCCAGCAGAGTGTTTCGCAAACCCAGCTGCACCATCAACAGGTACAGCGGAATCATCACCACCTGAAATGGGATGAGGATGGTGGCAACCACCAGGGCCAGCACAAAACCCCGGCCGGCGAAATGCAGACGCGCAAGCGGATAGGCCGCCAGAGAACAGAACAGCAGGTTGGCAACAACCGCCATGACGCTCACCACAGCACTGTTGATCAGATAAGTGGTGAGGGGATTCTCCTTGAACAGCGTCCAGTAGGCATTCAGGCTGGGTTGCGCAGGCAGCAGTGCAGGCGGGCTGCTGAAAATATCCTCAGCCGGACCTTTCAATGAAGTGCTCACCAACCAGAACAGTGGGAGAAGCACCATCAGCGCGAGCAGAATCAGCACAGCAAGCTGAAAGCACCTCTTCAGCAACGGTTGAGGCATGCGAGCTGATCAGAGGGTAGGTCTGGCCTCGAGAACAACAGGATCCTTCTGGGGATGGAGCGGCTGACGCTCCATCCCGGCCACCAGGCGATTCAGAGCGTTGATGAAGGCCATCGCCGCAGCAACGACTACATCCGTATCTGCCGCATGACCGGAATAAAGGGATCCATCGCGACGAAGCCGGATGGTCACCTCACCCATGGCATCAATGCCTTCAGTGACCGACTTCACCGAGAATTCGATCAGCTCATTCGGTACACCGGCAAGCTCGTTGAGAGCCCGACAAACCGCATCCACCGGGCCGGTTCCCACCGCGGAAACCGTTCGGTCGCCTCCTTCTTCGTCAGCCAGGGTGACTGTTGCCGTTGGGTGCAGGCTGCTGCCACAACTCACCTGAACCAGCTTCAGCTGAAAGCGCGCTTCCGGTTGCTGAACCTGTTCGCTGACAATCGCTTCAAGATCCCTGTCCGTGATCTCACGCTTGCGATCAGCCAGATCCTTAAACCGGGCGAAGGCTTCATCCAGATCCTCCCGCGTTAGGTCGTAGCCAAGTTCCTCGAGCCGTGCGCGCACCGCACTGCGACCACTGAGCTTTCCAAGGGAAATTCGGTTGTCGGTCAGGCCGACAGTTTTGGCATCAACGATTTCGTAGGTGAGCCGGTTTTTCAACACACCGTCCTGGTGGATACCGGATTCATGGGCGAAGGCATTAGCACCAACAATCGCTTTGTTGGGTTGCACCACCATGCCGGTGAGATTCGAAACCAACCTCGAGGTTTTGGTGAGTTCCTCCGTGCGTACCGCGCACAGGGGCGTTGGACTGTCCTCATCACGTCCAAAGAAAGGGTTGTAGTAACGGCGGCGTACGTGCAACGCCATCACCAGCTCCTCAAGAGAGGCATTGCCCGCCCGCTCCCCGATGCCGTTGATGGTGCACTCCAGCTGACGGGCACCTGTTTTCACCGCTTCGAGAAAATTGGCAACCGCCAGTCCGAGATCGTTGTGGCCGTGCACTGAAAGCACCGCTTCATCGATGTTTGGAACGTTGCGATCGATATCAGCGATCAGGGCGCCGAATTCCGTGGGAGTTGTGTAACCGACCGTGTCGGGGATGTTGATGGTGGTTGCCCCAGCTGAAATGGCAGCCTCGATGACCTCGAAGAGAAATTCCGGGTCACTGCGACCGGCGTCTTCGCAGGAGAACTCAACGTCTTCCACCAGGGAACGGGCGTATCCCACCATCTCCGGGACGATTCCCAGCACCTCCGAACGACTCTTTCGGAGTTTGTGTTCGAGATGAATGTCACTGGTGGCGATGAAGGTATGGATACGACGTCGCGGTGCTGGAGCCACTGCCTCAGCGCAGGCCTTGATGTCCCCCCGGGATGCCCTGGCCAGTCCACAGATGATCGGCCCCTTCTCACCACCGACCTGCTGTGCGATGCGCTGGACAGCTGCAAAATCTCCGGCACTGGCAAACGGGAATCCAGCCTCAATCACATCAACGCCCAACCTGGCCAGTTGGAGAGCGATCGCGAGCTTTTCCTCGAGGTTGAGACTGGCACCGGGGGATTGCTCACCGTCCCGAAGAGTGGTGTCAAAAATCAGGACACGGCCGGGATCCTTAGCCATCAAAGAGCTCCAGTTGCAGTCTTGTTTGAAGTGACTATGCGTTTCTCACCTTAGTTCAGCTGTCGGGATGAAAATCGGATTACATTCGCCGCTCGTGTGGATGACCTGTGACCAAAGGCGCAATCGCCGTGGTTCTTCATGCCCATCTGCCGTACGTCCGATCGGCAGCACCGGGATCACTGGAGGAGGACTGGTTCTTCCAGGCTCTGCTGGAGTCCTATCTGCCGCTGCTCGAGATGCTCGAGCAGACATCCACAGATCCGACATGCACTCCGCGAATCACCATCGGGCTGTCGCCGACTCTGCTTTCCCTGCTAAGCGATGCGGATCTCAAGCAACGTTTTCCTGGCTGGCTGAACCAACGTCTCGACCTGCTGACCCACGCCGATCCTGCTCTGAAGGATGCGTCCGAACATCTTCAGGCAACGATCGAGCGTCACAGAAAAGGTTGGCTCCGATGCAACGGCGATCTGATCGCCCGCTTCTCCGAGCTGCAAAGCAAAGACGTTGTTGACCTGCTCACCTGTGGAGCGACCCACGGCTATCTGCCGCTGCTGCGTCACCATCCCGAAGCGATCCGGGGGCAGCTCAGGACAGCCGTTCGTGAGCACCAACGACTGATCGGTGAACGTCCTCTGGGCATCTGGTTGCCTGAATGTGCTTATTACGAAGGGCTCGATCACTGGATGCGGGATGCAGGGCTTCGCTACGCCGTCCTCGATGCCCATGGTCTTCTCCACGCACGTCCACGCCCTCGATACGGGGTGTATGCACCGATCTGCAGCCGCAATGGTGTGGCCTTTTTCGGTCGCGATAGCAATGCCACCCTGCCGGTCTGGTCCGCCAAGGATGGATACCCGGGCCATCCCCAGTACCGGGAATTCCACCGCGACCTCGGCTGGGATCTGCCGATTGAACGCCTGGCTCCCCTGGGGCTGACCCAGCCCCGTCCCCTGAGCCTCAAGCTGCACCGGGTCACGGACCATGGTGTTTCCCTCGACAGGAAAAAGCCGTATCAACCATCGGTGGCAGCCCAGCAGGTTCGCGACCATGCCGCCCATTACTTGAAAGGGCGACGGCTTCAACTCGATCAGCTGTCCGTCGCCATGGATGCGGCGCCTCTCCTCGTAGCGCCATTTGATGCCGAACTCTTTGGGCACTGGTGGTTTGAAGGCCCGGCTTTTCTTGGTGAAGTGTTCCGACAGGGCGCCCGGGAGAACGTTGCATTCACCCATCTGCGGGAGGTGCTGAACAAGTCAGGACAGCTGCAGCTCTGTGATCCCAGTCCTTCCAGCTGGGGCCAGGGTGGCTATCACAATTACTGGCTGAATGAGACCAATTCCTGGGTCGTGCCGGAATGGGAACGTGCCTCTGAGGCCATGGTGAGTCGGTGCAGCAGAGGTGTCGCCCGTGAGCGGGATCTCGAGCTGCTGAAACAGGCGGCACGTGAGTTGTTGCTGATGCAGTCATCGGACTGGAGCTTCATCCTCCGAGCCGGCACAACGACAGATCTCGCCAGGGAACGCATCGAGCGACATCGGCAGCGGTTCTGGCGGCTGATGGATGCCATGGATGGCAACGAAGAGCTGCCGGAACAATGGCTCCGACAGATTGAGGCAGACGATCGTCTGTTCCCACTGATTCAGCCCGTGGACTGGTCAAAGACCGGCAATTGAGCGGCAGGTGCTCCAAGCACAAGCCCCCGCCTCAGCTCCCAGGACGATTTCACAAACAGACGCAGCATCAAGGCCATCAGTCGTGGCAGTGGAAGGGTATTGGTGAGGAAGCCAAACCAATCCTCCTGGGGCAGAGAGAAGAACGTGGCGAAATGACGTCTCAGAAGGGCTTCGTTGAAGCCCATCAACCGACCGAGGCCAAACTGATAAAGCCGGTGGCGAAGCACCAGCTCAGCAGGCCAAAGAGTTGTCCAACCCAGACGGGCAAGCGCTGCTGATCCCAGTCTCGGTCGCTGACCGAGAGCCTGAGCAAGGGCTTCGGCCAATCCGGGAGCGCGTCGCAACAAAGCCCCAACCATGTACCCCGAAGCCGGGTGAACCATGCTCGCAGCACCACCGAAAGCCAAAACGGGCTGGCTCAGATCCGGCAGCGGCAAATTCATCGGGAACAGGCAGAACTCCTCATGCAGAACCTCCTGAATCTGCACGCCACGCTGTTGAAGCCGCTGTAGGAGCCGTTGCCTGAGAACGTCATGGGGAACTCCGGGAGCCAGAGCAAGTGATGTCTCTTCCACAAAGAAGATGTTGTCTCCCAGATCCATCGCGTAGAGAAAGGTGGGCGGTTCCTTTCGCTGTTCTTCACTGAGGTGATCAGAGCGGTAATCCATGAGCACGAACCGGCCCTGGTCGATCGGTGCTGCGGAGAAGC
>NYUU01000035.1 GCA_002684175.1 Synechococcus sp. CPC35 | reverse complement strand
GCCATCAGAGCAGCAACGGTGGTGGTTTTGATCCCTCCGCCTGTCCCCCCTGGGCTGGCACCGATGAACATCAGGCTGATCAGCAGCAGATTGCCCGATTCGGTGATGCCGTCGATCGACAGGGGCACGGTTGTGAATCCCGCCGTGCGTGCGGTCACTGAGCCGAACAGAGCCGTGAGCCAGCGCTGGGGCCAGCTCATATCGATGAAGACCTCCCCCATGTTCAGCCATTCGGTGATGGCCAGTCCCACGGTCCCGAACACAATCAAAAGGGCTGTGGTTCGCAGCACCAGCCGTGAGTGCAGNCTCAGTCGTCGNCNTCGACCGCGACGNCNCAGCAGAAAACCCTGGCCCTGGGCCATCAGATCNCTTGTGACCCGCCATCCCAGTCCGCCTGTGATGATCAGAANNATGACGATGCCATTGACCACAACGTTGCTGTTGTATCTCTCGAGGCTGTCTGACCAGAGTGCAAAGCCAGCGTTGTTGTAGGCGGAGATGCTGTGGAACAGNGCCGCCCAGAGGCGTTCACCACGATCGGGAATGTCATTGAACCCGAAGCTGTAGAGAACAGTCGCTCCGAGGAGGATCACCAGTGCAGCGGTCAGCGCGATCGCCCTGAACGTGCTTCCCACGCCACCCACNCCGAATTCATCAAGGGTCTGTCCCCNGTCCAGCCGCCGGCGGAGCGCTGTTCCCTGGACGACGAAACCCTGNAGGAATGTGGTGATGGCCATCAGACCGATGCCACCGGTCAGGATCATCATTGCGAGNACGATCTGCCCGAATCCAGTCAGGTCGGATCCGATGTCGATGATCGAAAGGCCTGTCACCGTGATGGCNGAAGTCGCGGTGAANAGAGCTTCCCAAAGCCCGACGCTGCTTGANGAGCAGAGAGGTGTTGCCAGNAGAAGTGTTCCGGCCATCACCACGAGCAGACCTGTNACCACGGTGAACTGGGGCACGGTGAGGCGCCTGTGCCAGTCCTGGCTGCGCTGAATGGCCTGTCGGATGGGCAAGGGCTGCGCTGCGGTGCGATCAGTGTTGTTCAGGATCCGCTGTAGTACCAGAGGATCAGCCACGGCACCAGGATGGTCATCATCAGTGTTAGGCCGATGCCGTATCGGGTCACATCNAGAAAGCGNTANCGTCCCGGGCCNAACACCATCAGGTTGGTCTGGTATCCAACCGGNGTCAGAAACGACTGACTGGCGCCGAAGAGAACGGTGATCATCAGGGCGGTTGGAGAGAGTTGCAGCGCCGGTGCAAGCTGCACGGCAACTGGAACAAGAAGAGCGACGGATGCCGCATTNCTCATCACCTGCGTGANCAGNGTTGTGCCGATGAAGATCACCATGAGGGCGCCATAGGTCGGCCAGCCANCCAGTCCACGNAGCAACTCGCTCGCCAGGGCATCAGCAAGCCCGGTTTTCTGAATCGCCACACTGAAACTGGTGAGGGATCCCANGAGCAGAATCACATCGAGTCGGATGGCCCGCTGCAGTTCCCCTCCACGCAGGCATCCCGTCGCCACAACCGCGACCATCGCCAGCANNACGGCTGCCACCAGAGGCACCGGNGTCAGGCTGGGGATCAACAGCATCGCGACNGCGATGCTGACNGCCACTGGCTTGCGGCGAACNGTGGGCAGATCATCCTCCAGGCGGTCCAGAACCAGNAGATCGTTGCTTGCCTGAAGTCCTCGGATCGAGTCGATGGGTGCCTGAAGCAGCAGCACATCNCCTTCTCTCATCACCACCTGTCCAAGTCGTTCCTGCACCGTTTCCTGGCCTCGGCGCAGGGCCAGAACCGTTGCATTGTGACGNTGGCGNAAGCGGAGTTCGCGCAGGCTGGCNCCTGCCAGGGTTGATCCAGCNGGGAGNAGCACCTCCACGGTCTTCTGGCCGCTGCTCTTGGTGTCGTCNAAGGTGAAGCCGGCATTCCTCCCCTGNGTGGTCAGCTGAATCGTGTGGTCCTGCTGAAGACGCAGCAGATCAGGCCGNGTCACCCGCAGCAGCAGGTGATCCCCTGCNTCCAGTCGACGATCGGCCAGCGGGGGCAGCAATCGCTCNCCACCGCGCTGCAGTTCNAGNACGTCCACATCGAAGCGNCGNTGNAGTCGACTGTTATGAAGCGAGCGTCCCACCAGTTCGGANGCTGCAGGGATGGTCACTTCCGTGCAGTAGCTGCTGCGCTGAGGATTNAGTCCTCCATCGTCGNTGCTTCCGGCCGCGATCCGGTAANAGAAANCTGGGTGCAAGAACCAGATACACCGCCCCNGCCAGCCAGACCGGAAGGCTGACCAGAGTGAAGCTGAACAGATNCAGNGAGCCATAGCCCAGTTGCTGGCTGATNTCGCTCACCAACAGGTTGACCGAACTTCCGAGNAGCGTGAGGGTCCCGCCGAGAACCGTTGAGAAGGAGAGGGGCAACAGGACCCTGGAGGGGGANATNCCACGGCGATGACACCAGGTTTCCACCACCGGCAGCAANGACGCCACCACNGGNGTGTTCGGNACCACCCCGGACACCGGNGCGATCACGAACGCCATCAGGGCAANNAGACGACGNGANGACCCGATTTTTTCCGAGGCGATCAGAGCCCGCAGACGATCCAGGGCGCCGCTCTTGAACAACGCCGCCGAAACGGGGAACAANCCCAGCAGGGTGATCAGTGCCGGACTCCCGAAGCCTGANAGAGCCTCCTGTGGACCGAGAACNCCTGTGGANATCAGCAGTCCGAGACTCAGAAGTCCTGTCAGTTCAGGNGCCAGCCAACCCGTGATGAACAGAACAATGGCAAGACCCAGAACGGCCAGAGTGATCAGGGCGTGGGGNTTCTGGATCGCGCTGATCAGCTCGTCCATGCAGGGATGTCATCACCTGAAGGTCCGCGCGATTCTGACCCCTGACTGAAAAAATGNCATTCAATGAATCGTNTCANTCCCTGAAGNCCATCGCCTCGTGTGGCTGAGATGAACAGGCTGTTGGGTTCACGGGAGCGGATGGCATCGATCGCCTCGACGCCACATCGATCGATCTGATTGGCCACAACACGTCGAAGCGCCTTGCTTTCCAGGGAGTCCAGCAGCTGGTTCACCGTGGTGAGCTGGCCCTTCCAGTCAGGATCGGATAGATCCACGACCAGCAGAAGCAGATCCGCATCGAGGGTTTCCTCCAGGGTGGCCCGGAAGGCTTCGAGCAGAGGAGCTGGAAGATCACGGATGAACCCGACGGTGTCGGTGAGAAGAATCCTCTTTGGGGGTCCGTTCTCACAGGGAAGGTCAAGCTTGCGGGTGGTGGGATCGAGGGTGGCGAACAACTTGTTCTCTGCCAGGACTCTGTCCTGTTCCCGACGTCCGCAGAGCGCATTCAGCAGACTGGACTTTCCGGCATTGGTGTATCCCACAAATGCGATCCGGGGCTGGTTGTGGCGTTGACGCCGCAGGCGACGTCGATGCTCCTGGAGCTGGCGTTGATCCCGCAGCAGACGCTCGATCCGTCTGCTGATCACACGGCGATCCTTCTCCAATTGCGTTTCCCCCGGCCCACGGGTGCCGATGCCTCCTCCCTGACGCGAAAGGATCCGTCCCTGCCCAAGGAGCCGGGGAAGCCGGTAACGCAGCTGAGCCAGTTCAACCTGCAGACGACCCGCTGCGCTGGCAGCTCTTTGCGCGAAAATGTCCAGGATCAGCTCAGTCCGATCCGAAACGGGGCAGTTGAGCAGTCGTTCAATGTTTCGGGCCTGGACAGGGGTGAGTTCACGGTCTGTGATCACCAGTGAGGCACCGCTCCTTCGGATTTCAAGAGCGGCTTCCTCAAGCTTTCCCTTCCCCCACAGCGTCTGAGGGTTGCATTGGCTCTGCCGTTGATGAATCATGGCAACAGGCTCCGCTCCGGCACTGCGGACAAGTCCCTCCAGTTCAGCGAGATCCTGCTCATTGCGAGCAGAGTCCCGGCTGGTCAAACGCAGCATGAGGACCGACTCCTGAGTGCGGTCTGCCTCGACAGGCTGCCGATCAGCTTCATCCCCGAGCTCGCAGAGGGCGCGGAGATTTCCCTCTTGGGAGTGAAGCCATCCATCGGGCTGCGTTGGATCCGGCAGCAAAAGCTCTGCCTGTCGACTGCCGTCCGCTGCGGTGCCGGCTGCAAAACGAAGCCACTGACGAGGGGACAGATCCAGTGCCATGACGGAATCTGCACTGTTTGAAGGCAGCCCGTTGCGATTGAAGGGACAGCTCACCAGTCGCCATCCTTTGCTGCGCCTTCGGGACGTTGTGGGAGGGAGCGGCAGCGTTGAATCGTTGCTGGAGAGAGGGCCCAGCCACAACAGTCGGCAGAGTCCACGGCCATCGATCACCAGGTGCAGGGACATCTCCAGTTCCAGAACCTGTTCGGCGAGTCGCTCGAGCGTCAGCAGATCGGCCCCCCCGCTTTCGGGATGACGCCTTTGGCTCAGTCGTTCCAGCAGACGCTGCTGGCTGGGGCGAAGCCCTCGGGTACGCCCGGCGAGATGAGCTTGCTTCAACGGGATGCGAGCCAGGCCCCGGCTGAACGGACACCCAGGGAGAGTCCCGGCAATCGTGTCAGGTAGGCGGCTCTCCGAAGCTGGAATGCCAGCGGGCCGGACAGTGTGATTCCCATCCCTGTGACCGTGGCCTCACCGATACCGAGACTCAGCATTTCGCCCAGGTTCCGAAACTGAAATGGTTGGGGTGTCTCGGACCGTTTCAGCGCCGCAATCGCTTTCGACACCCCCTCTCCTTGCTGCATCGCCACTTGTGCCGTTGCGGGCCAGGGACTGCTGGAGCAGATCGATGCATCGCCGATGGCGAAGAGGTCATCGGTGCCCTGGATGCGGAGATCGCTTTCAATGGCAAGCCGGCCCCGCTCCAGTGATGGTGGTGGCTCGATCTTGGGAAGGATCGGTCGGCTGCCGGCAGTCCAGATCAGACCGCTGTGCAGGATCTCGCTGCCGGATGCCAGTTCAACGCGGTCGGGAAGAACNCTNGAGACCGCGCTGTTGAGATGGAGAATCACCTCCCGGCGCTGCAGGGCAGCCTCAGCCTGCTCCCTGTTGAAGGCGGCACATGTNGGGAGAATTCCNTCGCCGGCCTCGACGAGATGNACGCGTGCACTGCCATCGAGCAGATCCGCAAGNTTGCAGGCCAGCTCCACCCCTGTCGGTCCTGCGCCGGCGATCACNAGGGCGGCGTCATCGCAGCGGCNTTGACGCANATCCCTGACCCATTGCCGGATACGCTGAACGTCNTCCATGGTTCTGAACGAACTGGAATAGTCACGNACNCCTGGAATNCCGAAGTCGTTAGGAACAGAACCCGTGGCNATCACCAGTTGCGACCACGAGATTCGCTGGCCNTCNNTGGTGNTCAGNGTGCGATCGTTNCGGTTGATCGTCNGAACCTCATCCTGAAGCCAGCAGATGCCACGTCCGTTGAGCAGTGCCGTNTTGGGAGGGGCCACTTCCCATGACTGCATCTCTTCACTCAGCAGCTCGTAGAGCAGTGGCTGAAAGATGAATNTTGCATTGGGTTCGATCAGAACAATCGAAGAACCCGGGAGGCGTTGCTCAATCGCCAGTGCCGTGAATAAGCCTCCGAATCCGGCCCCGACGATCACCACGGCATCCGAGGAGGACGATGGTGGAAGCATGCTGATCAATGTTTCTNNAACGATAGTCAGACNGTCCGGACCGACGAAAGGGGAAAATATTTCCTTGTCGGAGTGGGTGACGCCATGGTGAGCACGAAGCTGCCTCGGGACTCCTCTGATTCGATGTCAACCGCTACNNAGANGTTGAAGGANGAGCAACAACTGCTCGNAACCCTCAGNTCTCCNGANCGGCTGTCCTGGGCTGTGAACCGNTTCGAAGGACGTTTCGCTCTGACCACNAGNTTCGGCATTCAGTCCGCCGTNCTNCTGCACATGCTGAGCNGTCTCAAGNATGNCGACTCGGTCCCTGTGATCTGGGTGGATACCGGCTATCTGCCTGAAGAGACCTATCAATANTCNGAAACCCTGCAGNAGCTTCTGAACATCCGACTCGTGGTGGCTCAGAGTTCGATGTCTCCGGCGCGCATGGAAGCNGTGGAAGGACGCCTCTGGGAGACGGGNTCCGTNCAGGATCTGGAGGNNTATCACCGCATTCGCAANGTCGAACCGCTGGAGCAGGCGTTTTCCTCCCTNGATATNCANTGCTGGGCCAGTGGAGTGCGTCGCGGTCAGACNNATCACCGCGATCAGATGNCNTGGCTCGATCCGATCCGTGGGCGTCTGTCNCTCAGACCGCTTCTGGATTGGACGCCNAAGGATGTTTTCTATTACATGCAGAACAATGATCTNCCTCAGCATCCNCTGTTTGAACAGGGTTATTCAACGGTNGGNGACTGGCACTCGAGTGGNCCGGATGCAGACAGNCTGAGTGGCCGTGAGACCCGNTTCGGCGGNNTGAAACAGGAATGTGGAATCCATCTGCCGAGTNATGCNGTGGAGGGAATGATGGGGGANGGGATCTGACTGTGCNNGGNGCAGATTCCAGGNGCATNCTGCTGATCGGCAACAGTCGNTGGCACTGGGGCGNNATGGTGGGNNGCAGNCTTCGGGTTGAGCACAGCCCGCCNGATCCCTCTCGCATCNGTTCCANTCTCCTGGCCTGGGCTGCNGTNGGNCNGGTNCCACCACAGCTCGCNGAGCTNCAGGATCAGCGGGTTCAGCTTCAGNATGTGCCNCTGCAAGGNTGNCCACCCTGGCTGGGNGTNGATCGAGCNATCGGGGCCTGGCAGGCCTGGGAGTTCAGTCGNTCACGTGATCTCGACCTNAGCAGCGGCNTNCTGCTGGTTGANGCNGGAACGGTGCTGAGCATCACGGNTCTTTCCCCNCAGGGATCGTTCGCGGGTGGTCAGCTCATNCCCGGCTANCAACTTCAGCTCCGGGCCATGGCTCGGGGAACCGAGGCNCTTCCNGAACTCAGTGGATGGCCGGAANGTNTTCAGCCGTTTCCTTCGGAGACCNCAGCGGCAATGCGATCTGGAGTGCTTCATGGACTGGCAGCTGCGATCCGNCAGGCGGAGCATCTCAGCGGAGCACCGTGCTGGATCTGTGGAGGNGATTCCATGCCNCTGGCCAGCGTCCTGAGAGCTGGGGGNTCAACACCGTATGTCGAGGTGGATCTTCAGCTTCAGGGNCTCCATGCACTGTCCGCNCGGCTCAGGCCAGGGNCAGATCACTGAGNAGNGTGTCNGCCATGGTGGCGGCCTTCACCTTCAGATAAATGCGTTCGATNTTTCCNTCGGGATCGATCACGAAGGTGTGNCGCATCATGCCCATNTATTCACGACCCATGAATTTNTTCAGACCATAACTTTCGTAGAGACNAGCGACTTCGCAGGGTTCGATNTCTGTCAGCANNGTGAANGGNAGGGAATGNTTGCTGATGAATTTGNTGTGAGAAGAGGCGTTGTCTTTGCTAATGCCAAGTACTTTGACGTCATTTTTTTCGAATAATTGCCATTGGTCTCTGAAATTGCATGCTTCTTTCGTGCAACCAGGAGTGTCATCTTTTGGGTAGAAGTAGATAACGACTCTCTTGCCCCGCAGTGAAGAGAGCTTCACCATGTCGCCGTTCTGGTCAGGCAGGCTGAAGTCCGGTGCCGGGTCTCCGATCTGCAGTGCCACGGAATTCAATCAATCTCTGCTGCGGATCGTACGGTGTTTTCTGACGGCAACGGCTGCCCTCATTACCTTGACCTCGATAAGTGTCAGCCACTGCGATGCAGACCCAATCTCCATTGCTCCAGTTCAGTCGTGTGACGGCTGCACTGATCCTGATGCTGTTCGGCCTGATTGGTCTGCTGGGTTCCCGTCGTGGATCAGGTTTCGATCAGGCCATCCAAGCTGAAGCATCAGAGTCTCTTGATTCTCAGCTG
Source organism: Synechococcus sp. CPC35 (assembly GCA_002684175.1). Lineage (GTDB taxonomy): Bacteria > Cyanobacteriota > Cyanobacteriia > PCC-6307 > Cyanobiaceae > Parasynechococcus. The sequence goes on along the minus strand of NYUU01000035.1, from coordinate 595 downwards.
CTGGAGAGGGAGGTCATGCTGGACCGGCGACGTGAGGCCGAGACGTTGCTGATGGCTTTCACCCGTGCGCAGATGACTCGTCATTACTGGGGCGAATTCGCAGCCTCGCTTCAAGAGCTTGGGCTGCCTGTGGGGCATCAGCTCGAGACAACTGTGGAAAGCAGTGGTGCCGGAACCCGCCTGTGGATCGTGCCCAGGAACGGAACAGAGGCTTATCTGGCGGAAGTGGAACGCTGGAACGGCCGTCTCAGAACAAGACAGTGCCGTGGAGAACGTGTTGCAGTGGAGGGGGATTTCAGAGGCAGCTGCCCACCGGGTTGGAGTGAGATGAATCCTGAGACTTGAAACGGTGATCATTATTTGCTGCCGAAAAGCTGCTTGCCCCTTACCTCGGCACGCGTTGGATTTGTGAGTCTCACTTTGGACGATTGCTGCCTCTGCGCCGATGCCGGCGGACCCGAATTTCCAATGCTGCGATTGTGTTGGCGAATTTTCTTTAAGGAGCTATTTTTTAATCGACGTCCCCTTTTGTCGTCCGTGTTTAATCGTCTCGCTGCCGGCCTCCTTGCCGGTGCATCTTTGGCCGCTCTGGCCG
>NYUU01000034.1 GCA_002684175.1 Synechococcus sp. CPC35 | reverse complement strand
CCATGGCGAAGTCATTGTCACTGAGAATTGCATTCACACGGAACGTTCCCAGAGGCGTCACACCTTCCTGAAATGTGGTTCCGGCACAGGCGATGCCTTCACGTCCGTATCCAACCTTGAACTGTCTTGGACCATCACCGATCTCGACCGTACCGGTGCTGGCTGAGGGATTGCTTGCATCAAGCTGAATGCGAATGGAACCAAGAAGCTTCGGCTCACCCAGAACGGATTGCTGATCGGAACCACAGCCGCTGAGCGTCATCACCAGGCCAGCGAGTACCAGGGAGCGGGCAGCGCGCACAGAGAGACGGATATCTGCCGGCAGCATGGCGCGTTTGGGCATCCCTCGCATGACACCAAATACAAACTCCGTCGTTACGGATCCGTAACCGAAGCTGCACTCGGGTTGGACGACGGCAATCCGAAGCGCGTGTCCTGGCCATACACCCATCGCAGCGTCACACGATCACGGTCCGTCAGCTGCAGCACGGGCACCTGCCTCTGGCTGACGGCCATGGCATCGGCAGGGTCATGGCTGTGCCCCCACAGTCCAAAGGCATGGCCAAGCTCATGGAGAGCCGTTGCCTCAAGAACAGGTGCCCTCAGCTCCGGCGAAACAAGAACTGTCACCCGCGGCTCCAGCAACCAGCGCCGGCCTCGAAGAACCTCAGCCACCTGAAGCTGACTGCTGCCATTGCTCGCACGCCAGCTTCCCGATAGTCGTCTCCGCGGTGGACGACGGCGTTCGATCAGCACATTCGCTTTCTCGGGGGAATCAACCTGGATCACTGAGAGCTCTCGTTCCCAGGTCGTCAGTGCGGAGCTCACGGCCGTGAGCCAGCGTCGCTCCCATCGATCGGGCTCGACATTCGCGGATGGCTGAACCCAGACGCACCATCTGGGCAGAATCGGCAAGCCACGTGACGTCGTAGCGATCACAGTGCTGTAGCCAACAACAGGCGCCGGAGCCGCGCTGATCAGGGACGCATCCAGGAAGCGAACCTCCTGGGCTGGCGGACAGGGATCAGGTTGCATCAGGTTGCGGGCAGACCGACTCCTCGAGCCATCAGGGTTGCCAGCAGGGGAATGCTGGCGAAACCGGCAAGCTCGATATTGATAATCCAGGCGAGCCTGTCGGCCAGAGCCTTGCTGACCTGAGGCAGCTCCCCCTTGCGCAGGGGAATGGCCCAGAGGATGTAGGTGATGGTCGGGTACAGAGAAAGTCCACCGACTGAGAGATAAATTCCGACTTTCCACCAGAAAAGCGGGTTCTGCGTATAGAACTCAGGCGCCTGGCCAAAGTGGATCACATGAAGAATTCCCGTCACCAGCAAAGCCAGTGCCGCAATGCCGTAGACGATGTCCGTAATGACCATGGTGGTCGTCTCACGGCGATCGGGATTGGCCTTGATCACCCGACGCTCAATCACCAGGGCCCCGAAGCAGAGCATGAAGCTGAGGTAATGGATATATGCGACTCCCGCTCTACTGGCGACATCTGTGGTGAGGGCAACCGCCAGAGACATGACGCTGATCGAAAGCAATGGCCAGCGACCCTAGCCCCCCACAAATGATCACCGTCAATAGATTCACTTCACAAACAGGAAGAAACAATTCAATAACGTACAAACTGTTAATTCGGGAGTCTTTATTACGGTCCCAGAATAAAAACGCAAACCTTCTAGCTTCAATTGAGCGACATTGTTCAGATGACGAGTTCTCTGAGTGCCTTTCTTGGCGAAATCGGTCGTCATCAACTGCTCACTCCTGAGCAGGAATTGATGATGGGCAGAAAGGTTCAGGCAATGGTCGAAATCACCGANCGNTGTCAGCTTGCTGGNGGNGTTGGTCCAGCTTGCGAATACAGCGATNCNGAGAGGGGAGTGATTCGANGGGGAGANCGNGCAAANAATCAGATGATNACATCCAATCTGCGTCTGGTTGTGAATCTCGCCAAGCGCTATCAGGGNAAAGGCCTCGACCTGCTNGATCTGATTCAGGAAGGCACACTCGGACTCACCAGAGCTGTTGANAAATACGANCCNACCCGNGGACATCGATTTTCTACCTATGCCTANTGGTGGATTCGCCAGGGGCTCAATCGCGCACTTTCCACCCAGAGCCGCACCATNCGCATTCCAGTCAATGTGAATGAAAAGCTCACCAAACTTCGCGCTGCNAAGGCCAGGCTGATGCAGCACAACGGCCTGAGCCCNAACAGCGAGCAACTNGCNGANTANATGGNGATTCCNCTCTCCGANGTCGAGGANCTTCTGGCCTGCGAGCTNCGCAGCGTCACGGTGAGCCTNCAGGGAGTNGTCAAATCCAAATCCGACCCATCCGAACTGGTTGATGTCCTCCCCAGNGACGAAATACCACCCATGGAGAGNGCGGAGATTGCNGAACGCACTGCCTCCGTNTGGTCTCTGCTGAGCAAAGCCAACCTCACGCCGAAAGAACACAAAGTTGTGACANTGCGNTTNGGTCTAGATGGCACCAATGANTGGCGCACNCTCGCGGAAGTNGCTCGCCATATGAANTGTTCCAGGGAATACTGCCGTCAAGTTGTGCAGNGAGCTCTGNGGAAACTTCGTAAAACAGGAATCCAGAATGGACTCGTGGAATCCACACCATGANCGATCGGAGCTCCAGCTTTCGCAAGGCGGAGCTGNCAGGTGAAAGTGGATCAAGCTTCATGATGGTNTGAATGTCNCAGTACGCNTCNAGCANCACCGTCGAAGCCGACGTCATCGACAGTGAAGTGATTGACGAAAGTCTCCTGAGNCGTCTGCTTCAGAAGNCTGGTCGCACCATCGCGGGACCTGCTCTGGAAGCTCTCGAAATGCTGCTNGACAAGGACACTCCTTCACCGGCTCGNCTGACCATGCTCGCGGCTCTCAGTTATCTGCTGATGCCGGCCGATCTGATTCCTGACATNCTCCCTGTGGCAGGTTTCAGCGATGATCTNGTGGCCCTTACGGCGATGGTNGGAATCTGGAGAAACCACGTCACACCTGAAATCAGGNTTCGGGCNCAACGCAGACTGGANAACTGGTTTCCCCACTACGCGCTGAACCNCTGACCGATGCCTGGCTGGACTCCCGAGTTCGAAACCGATCTCACACTTCTGCTGAAAGACTGGCTGAAACAGCAGGGACGAACNCAGGCGGATCTCCGCCGCAGCCTTCGNGCTNTTTCCACCCGNATGCCTGCTCTCCTTGAAGTGCTGGCCCGTGAACANCGGCTCCATGGCTTGTCTGGACTGGCAACACGNCTCTGTCAGGTGGAAGCCGAATGGCATGGAGANCAGNCGGAAGGAGGTCNGGANGAGAGTCCCGGCGGAGCGGATCCCTTCGGNCAGCTGGATATGCTTTTGCAGGAAATTCGCGAAGACTGTTCCGACTGAGAGCCATCAACGGCAGAGTGGTNGTTCAGACAACAGCCTGATGAAACCGATCCAAGTGCTGACTGCCTGCTCTGTTCTGGTCTGTGCATCAGTTGGNGCATCCACCGCTCTGGCTCAGACAGAAGGCTGGCTTCTCGGACCCGGCAGCAAGACGGGCAAGGAAAGCAGNATNGAACCCACCAACTGCATCACAGGTGCAGATGGGTCGATCACCTGTGACACCAAAGTGGTCAATCCTCCCAACAACACANCGGCACGGCCCTACTACAACCCNTTCAACGATTGAGCTCTTCTCCCAAACCTCCCCGCAGAAAANNGCCAAGCTTCCTTGCATTCGTTGATGCAGGAGAACGAGAGGTCGCCCGCATCCTCACGTTGATCACGGGGGTTGTGATCATCTCGGCGCTGGTCAAACTCGTGATCTCCCTGAGCGGNAAACTGCTCACCGGATCACAGGCCACATGGCTTGGGGACGATCTGATCAAAATCCTCGGTGATCTGCTCACGGTGCTGATCGCTCTGGAAGTTCTCCAGAACATCACCAGCTATNTGCGTCGGCATGTCGTTCAGATTGAACTCGTGCTGGTCACTGCTCTTACAGCGGTCGCACGCAAGGTGATCGTTCTGCCGTCGGGTGCGGAAAACAAGCCACAACTGCTGTTCGGACTCGGGATCGCAGTGGTGTCTCTCGCGGCTGCTTACTGGCTGGTCAAGCGTGCCAATGCAAAGCAAGCCACAGGGTTCCGGGATCAGGATCAGTTCGATCCAAACGATGCCGCTGATGGGGGGGAATCATCAGGTGATCGCCTGCACTGAGATCAAGGAGACGGTCCGGCGAGGAGAAACGCAGCCGGGCACTTCCCCGCAACACCAGAACCCATTCACTTTCGGCCTGGTCGAACCACTCTCCCTCCGGTGAAACGAAGCCATTGGAGTTGATCAGCATCAAGGTCCAGCCATTCCCGGCAGCAAGCTGCCGTTTGATTTCAGCACCCGGTTCAGGGCACTCCGCCTGAAAAAGATTGTCACCGGACGTCCCAACACTGTCGGCCTCACCCCAGCGACGTCCGATGTCATATCCCCATGTACGGGTCAGTTCAATGACCTGATTGTGATCCGTGCAGGAGGCGAGCTCAGTTCGTCTGGTCGGATCATTGTCGACCTCCATGGCCAGGGCCTGTAACTGTGAGATCTTTTCGAGGAAACGCAGGAGATCCCTTTCCGCCATTCCCCGTCATCCGAATATCAATTCGAGCGTGATCCTGGCAACAGACAGATGGTGGTACCGCCAGGGAAAGTTAGGAGATCCGGATCTTGACGTTCATGCTCACAGCGGGGAAGGTTCCGACGATCGGGGATCTCGAAGCAGGCTTTTCCACGTACTGCCAGGCTCTTCGGCGACTCGTTGCGGAAGGACGAGACGTCGAATCGATCCGTCGGACCCTCTGCTGGGACTATCTCAGCCGACTGCACACATCAATTCCACAGAGCTATCGCTCACCGGATGATCTTTTACAGCGCTACAAACGCAACCCCACCCCCACCCGTTCAAACTGAAAGCAACTCTGCTGGGCTGATGTGCTCCGACGGATCACAGGACTGATTCTCAGCTGTCTGATCAGCTTGTTGCATCCCATCAATGTGCAAGCAGAGCCCCAGATCGATGGTGCCTTTCTGTTTGAGGGGCACTGTGCAGGCTGTCATCTAAACGGTGGAAACATCATCAGACGAGGTCAGACACTGAAAATGAAGGCCTTGGTCCGCAACAACATCGCCTCCGCAAAAGCAATTGCCTTGATCGCCCGTGAAGGGCGGGGGCAGATGAGTGGATATGGTGATGTGCTCGGTGAGGGAGGTGATCTTGCCGTTGCGGAATGGGTTTGGGAACAGGCTCAGAATGCCTGGACCCAGGGATAAACATCCGTTGAAGTCCAGATTTTTTCGCGGGAATAGACGTCATCCTCAATGATCTTGCAAACGACAGCAATATCTTCCGCCTCAAAAATTCCAAACACGTGGGTGCTTCCCTCCGTCGGGCCAAGGGTGATCAAGGTGCCGCTTTCCTTGAGAGCCTGCAGGCGGGAAAGATGCTCCTCACGAAAAGGGCCCCGTTTCTCCAAAGCATCGGAACAATAAACACCCCAGAGAACGAAACGAGCCATGAAGAACAGGAAGAATCAACACTTTTGAGAAGAAATAATGGCAGATCGGGTAAAAGTCAAGCAACTCGCTGATGTCAGTCAATCGAACCTAAACCGGCCAGAGGCTTCATATCAGACAAGAAGGATGGTGGAATCGCCAAGGCCCACACCGCTCTATTGAATCAGCAATCCCGCTTATCTTTTCCGGTGGAAGCGAAGATGACAAGGATTGAAGCAAAAACCAAATAATCAAGCCAAAAAATAAACCAAGAGCCAAGCCGCAACTTTTCTTCTGAATTAATGCCTTAATCCAGAAACTCAGAATCAACAAAACTGAACTCAATCAGTTCTATTGATTTTAATTTTGCAAGGTCTTAAGCACCAGGAGTGGAGTCTGCAGCATCTCTCAACTCCTGACAGAAACGTCCTGCCTCCGCTGCAACCTGATCTCGACTGGAGGCTGCCATCCGTTTGACCAGAGCACTTCCGACGATCGCACCATCAGCGCCCCAGCTTCGGACCTGCAGAACCTGCTCGCTTCCTGAAATTCCGAANCCGACNGCGACNGGAACCGGAGANGATTGCTTGAGTTGACGGACCAATCCCTCCACTCTGTTCTCCATTCGANTGCGCTCACCTGTCACACCCGTCACACTGACGAGATAAGTGAAGCCTCTGCTGCAGGAAGCGATCCGTTCCATTCGCTGTTGGGGTGTTGTCGGTGCAACCAGCAGGACAAGATCAAGGCCGTAGCGTTCAGCAATCGGAGACAGTCGTTCCGCTTCCTCCAGCGGCAGATCAGGAACAACCAAACCGGCGGCTCCTGCTGCTGCCGCTGCTTCGCAGAACTGTTCCATGCCCATGTTGAGCAGTGGATTCGAATAGGTGAAAAGAATGATTGGAATCGAAAGGGTCTTCCTCAGAGACCGCAACATTTCAAGCACCGCGGAGGGCGTTGTTCCGGCTGCCAGAGCACGGGCTGCAGCAGCCTGAATCACCGGGCCATCCGCCAGTGGATCGCTGTAAGGCATTCCCAGCTCAACGATGTCCGCACCGGAAGCCTGCAAACTCAGAAGCACATCCGCAGTGGTGGAGAGATCAGGGTCTCCGGCCATGACAAACGGCATGAGAGCAAGGCGTCCATCGCGCTTCAGCTGCTCAAAACGCGACCCGATGGGTGACAACTGCGATCTCAGCATCTCGATCGATTCAACCAGCACTCAACCTGCAAAGCCTATGGGTCCGGAGTGATCTCTTCAGCATCCGATCCGATGCGCCGCAGCAAATCCTGCTGTTCCGCAGCGGATAAAGCATTGAAGCTGGCCTCAAGATCCTCCGCGGCGGTCTCGTCGTACACCTCGCGATACCGGCGACGCTGCTCCATATATGTCATCTGTCCAGTCACCACACGGGTCAGGTAAGAGGCCGTCCAGATCATGACAATCAGTACAAGAGCTGCCTGCGCTGCGATCCCCGCCGAAAAACCCTTAAAACCAACCGCCTGGAATCCAAGTTGACCAGCACCCCCGAGAACAAGAACCGCTAGACCAATCAGAAGAACTTTGCCACGAGTCAAATCAGACGTCTCCCTGACCACTGAGACGAAGATTCAGAAACGGTGCGAACACGACCATTCCGGGAAAGAAAAGAAACACCAGGCCATAGATCCCCAGCCGCTCGACCTTGCCCATTCGAGGCCATCGCTGACTCATCCATCCATAGAGCAGAAGAGGAATCACAACGAGGTAAAGCCCCCCGAGCACAACGTAGAGAGCGATGACCAGCAGTGTTTCCAACGAAATCGAACTGATGAGGGACACGATGTCCAAGGCCGGGGAGTCGGATACGCGAAAATCTAAGATGCTCAGCAGGGGGGCATGGCGGAATCGGTAGACGCACACGACTTAAAATCGTTTGGGCCGAAAGGCCTGTGGGGGTTCAAGTCCCCCTGCCCCCACTGACGAATCGCTGAGAAACCCTGCTGATCAACGGGATCCGAGCCAATCAAACTCGCCGATTCTCTGGATTTGCCAGAGCAAGCTGTTTCAGAACTGCAATCGATAACAGGGCATCCGGAGGATTCTCCCGCAGCTGATCCAGTGTCAGCAAGTTCAAGGGACAAAGCGGTGAACTCAGATCAGCCATTAACGCAGAATTGATTGAGACGATTCAGACAAAAAGGAAGACTTTCAATACAATAATTTGCAATATTGAAGCATCTCAGAAAAACAACCCCAATCAATAGAACGATTTTTAAAGAGAGTTTTTCACTGACCGGAAATCAATTAAGCGATATCTGCCGTCAATGCCTTCACCATGCCAATGTTGACTGATGCAAATGGCATTCCATGCCTTTACCTGCCGAAATCATCCGTCGTCAAGAACGTGACTCCGGGACAATCGACTGGATGCTATGGGGCACCTATCTCTCTGAGCGACAATGGGGAACGGTTCGCGAAGACTATTCAGCTGATGGAAATGCCTGGAACTCTTTCCCATTTGATCACAGTCACAGACGCACCTATCGATGGAGCGAGGACGGACTGCTTGGGCTGAGCGACTGCAATGGTCTGGTGTGTTTTGCTCCAGCTTTCTGGAATGAAAAAGACCCAATCCTGAAAGAACGACTCTTTGGCCTCAGTAATCCAGAAGGTAACCACGGGGAAGACATTAAGGATTACATGTTTCATCAGGCAGGCACGCCATCCGGGAGCTATTCCCGTGCCCTTTACAAGTATCCACAGCAATGTTTCCCCTATCAAGAAATCAGGGAAGAAAATCAACGTCGAGACCGATCTCAGCCAGAATACGAATTAATAGATACAGGAATATTCTCAGACAGCGAATATTTTGACATTGTTATTGAATACGCCAAAGCAACCTCAGATAATATTTTAATTCGCATCACTGCAACGAACAGGGCTAATCAACCAGCCCCATTGCATATCATTCCTCATCTCTGGTTGAGAAACACTTGGAGCTGGGGAGATGAGGGGCAAGCACCGCATTCAATCAGCATGATTGATGATGGTCTAACGCTGCTTACGCCAGCGTTGAATACACTTGAATCCTATGAACTGCGATGTCGAGAGAAAGGAGAATTTTGGTTCACTGAAAATGAGACAAACACTCAATCTCTTTACAATCAACCCCCGAAGCAAAAGTATGTCAAAGATGCATTTCATCGCTTCCTAATCAACAACGAGCAAGACGCAATAAACCCAAACGGAACAGGCAGCAAAGCAGCCCTTCATCTTCACCAGCATCTGGATCCGGGGGCAAGCTGGAGTGTTGATTTACGTCTTCAGAAACATGATGAGAATGCATGCGAAGATCCTTTCACTAATGAAAATTTTGATCAAATTTTCAGAGAAAGAGAAAAAGAATGGAAAGATTATCTGGAATGGATCGCCCCCAAGCTGAGTGACGACGACCGAAACATTCATGCTGCCGCTGGAGCAGGACTTTTCTGGGGAAGGAAGTACTACAACTGGTTTGTGCATCGCTGGCTGAGGGGCGATTCGACAGGTCCCACTCCTGCTCCAGAGCGATGGAACAGCAGCAACGCCTACTGGAGAAGTCTTCGAGCCAGCGACATCATCTCAATGCCGGACTGTTGGGAATACCCTTACTTCTGTCAGTGGGATCTGATGTTCCATGCGGTTGCCTTTGCGGAATTTGATCCCTTTGAAGCAAGACGGCAGGCCAACATCCTGAGAACACCGGATTACACAGCTACAAACGGTCAGTCACCAGCTTACGAATGGAATCTTTCAGACCCAAACCCTCCCATTGGGGCCTGGGCATCGCTTCGCATTCATCAGATTCAGAAAAAGAATGAGGGAAAGAGTGATATCTACAACCTTTCATCTGCATTCAGAAAACTATTGCTTGACTACGGATGGTGGGCCAATCGAACAGACAGCAAAAAAGAAAGCATGTTTGACGGCGGCTTTCTTGGCCTCGACAATATTGCTATTTTTGATCGATCCAAGCCACTNTCTGANGGCAGCACAATAGAGCAGCCNGANGGTACATCATGGATGGCAATGTATAGNTTAAATATGCTTGAAATTGCNGTTGAAATNGGCAAAACACATCCNGGATANAAAGANAATATNGAGCGCTTTATAAAAGACTACTGGAGACTTGCCTATTCCNTGAANTCNAATGATGGACGAAGCTATGTCAGCTGGGACGAGCAGGACGGNTTCTATTACGACATTTTGAAACGTCCCGATGGAAGCAGCGATTACCTGAGAACANGNTCNATGGCAGGACTCATACCATTGTTTGCAGTGACNTCATTTGACANGAATACCGTNNAACAATATCCAAAACTTGATNTACAACCNTANCTCAGANAACGGTCAATTGAGCGCGGNGAGGCATTCACTGAACTGAACTATATCGGCCAATGGCGCAACAACAGAATACTTTATTCCCTTNTNCCAGAGGAACATCTTCTCCGNATTCTGAGACGGGTTTTTGATGAAGATGAATTCCTTTCACCGCANGGAATCAGAAGCCTTTCAAANTCCTACAAANACCAAANCTATACCTTCAAAGAAGGCAACGAAACAGGATCCATTTCCTACAGNCCCGCNGAGAGCCCGATCGCAATGTTTGGNGGAAATTCAAACTGGCGAGGCCCNGTATGGATGCCAATGAACTATNTACTNATTGAATCCCTTCAAAAATATGCACATTNTTATGGAGACGACATCAAATTAGAATTNCCAACCGGCTCAGGNAACNACATGAATCTATGGNANATCTCACTTGANCTNGAAAAACGTCTTGTCAGNATTTTNCAAAAAANATCAGANGGNAATCGTCCTTTCCAAGGGAAAAACTCATCGATCAAGCAAGANGAACANTGGAGGGATTTAATTCAATTCAACGAATATTTCAATGGAGACAATGGNGCTGGCATTGGTGCCAGCCACCAAACCGGCTGGACAGCCATCGTCACCAAAATGATNAATCANTTAAGTCGCTACANAAANNCATAAAACANTGNATCNAANCAAAANATATNAAANATTNANGNGANGGAAGANTCATNAAACGAATCTTCCCNTGANNATCANGCACCCATNANTCCACTGGNNCTTTGGGGTNAAACAGNNTCCACTANGNCTTCAATAAAGANGACAGTTTGTCNCGAAACTCTCCTTTCTGCATACCACCTTTCANTTCTCCATGGATGGCNAACTCAGCTTCAGGATCGCTGACAAGCAAATACGTTGGCCAACCCATTCCCTCCTTNTTGGGGTANTGGGCCAGNAGAATCCTTCNGTATTTGCGGTAGGCCTCCGTGTCCTGAAGCATNACAGATACGAAATTGCAGCCAAGCTCCTCGGCCACCTTGGCGTCGTAGTGGCTCATNCGGTGACAGACGCCGCAGTCATCTGAGCTGAACTTGATCAGGTGCATCAATGCACTCTCCAGGGAAGGATCTCTCCAGCATGAAAGGGCACCAATCCATTGACAAGCTGAGCGACCAGCTGATCCGTTCGCTCCAGCACAACCTCTCCGGTGTTGGCNGGCAACCCATAGAANGCGGGTCCATGAAGGCTGGCGAANCCTTCGAGATGTTCGAGGCACCCTTCCTCCTCAAACACAAGGGCATAACTTTCAAGGGCATGCGGNGCGTTGAAGATTCCCGCGCAGCCACAGGCACTTTCCTTGCTGGAACGGGAATGGGGAGCGGAGTCCGTGCCCAGAAAAAAACGGGGATCACCGCTGGTTGCGGCCTGACGCAGGACAAGTCGATGACATTCCCNNTTNGCCACAGGCAGGCAGTANAAATCGCTGCGCAAACCACCCCTGAACATCGAATTGCGATTGATNTGGAGATGGTGTGGCGTGATTGTTGCAGCGAGATTGCGATCCGCTGAACTGACGAAGTCGACCGCCTGTTCNGTGGTGATGTGCTCCAACACGATCTTCAGATCAGGATGTCGCGCACGCAGCGGCCGGAGATGACGCTCAATGAAAACCGCCTCACGGTCAAAGATATCGACGTCAGCATCGGTGACCTCTCCATGGATCAGCAGCGGCATGCCGATGCGCTCCATGCAGCTCAGAACGGGGTCGATCCTGCTCAGATCGCTTACACCAGCCGCTGAATTGGTCGTTGCATTGGCTGGATAAAGCTTTGCAGCCGTGAACACTCCTTGACGGAATCCCTGCTCCAGTTCNNGGGGTGCAGTGAAATCNGTGAGATAAGCCGTCATCAGCGGCGTNAACNAACNNCCCTCCGGACAGGCCCTGAGAATGCGTTCCCGGTATNNCCTTGCCTGCTCCACCGTTGTCACAGGTGGTTGAAGATTNGGCATCACGATGGCCCNNCNGAANNTNCGGGCGGTGTGCGGCAACACCTGCTCGAGCATCNCACCATCCCNGAGATGNACGTGCCAGTCGTCCGGAGTNCTGATCCTGAGCTGGTCAGCCATTGGCTGACAGACCCTCAACTGCAAGACGCAAGGCACTGAGCCTGTCCGTGCTGATGTGACTCTGNGGAAGACGCTCAAGCAGCTTCANCTTGCGNAGACGGTTTTCCGTGCTTCCTGTGGCTCCNACNAGGAAAACCCGCCGCCCCACTTCCATGGCTTCCTTNACNGCATTTTCCAGGGCGATTGCTGCNGTCACTCCNAGATGAGACACCTCTGACAGATCAAAAACNACGACCTGGCAGTTCCCAATGGCGTTGTGNTCCCTNGAGATGGCCTTGGCCACTCCAAAGATCATCGGCCCNGCCAACTGAAAGAGCAGNACTTTTCCCGAAGCCTGATCAAGCAGNAACTGCTCTTCCNGNGTCAGTTCCACATCATCATCTGCAGTNCTGATCGTCTTCACCTTCTTGGACTGCAGAGCGCTCATGCGATCAATCGTGAGCACGTTCGCCACGAAAACCCCGATCCCAACGGCTGCGATCANATCNACAAGNACNGTGAGTGCAATCACCCCGTAGGTGATNACAGCAGCCTTGATCGACAGATGATGNGCCCGTTTGAGNAATTCCCAGTCNATGATNTCGATGCCGACNTTGACNGCGATTGCAGCCAGNACAGCCAGNGGAATTCTGGAGGCCATCGGTGCCGCNAGCAGAACCACAAGCATCAACACAACCGCACGGATGATCCCTGAAAGTGCTGTGCGTCCTCCGGCCTGNATNTTCACCACNGTGCCCATCGTGGCGCCTGCNCCAGGCANCGCACCGAACAGNCCTGCTGCCACATTGGCCAGGCCCTGACCGATNANNTCCTTGTTGGAATCGTGCTCCTGNCGGGTGAGGCTGTCCGCGACAACGGACGTGAGCANTGCATCAATGCAGCCGAGCATGCCCAGNACAGCNGCGTCCACGACCATGAGTCGAATCTGGCCCCCGGACAAGGTGGGNAGCCGCGGTNCTGGAAACGCNGCTGAAAACTCNGGGATCGTTCGAAGATCAGCAGANGCAAANAGACTGAGTGAAAGGAGCGTTCCCAGAACCAATGCCAACAANTGGGGTGGACACACCCGCTTGACCGANGCAGGCGTGAACCANAGCACCAGCAGNGTGAACACNGACAAGGCCAGCTCNANNGGCTCGATGCCCNGAATCAGATTGGGGAGCTGNGACAGTGANGCNANCACACCACCNGTTGGGGCGTCCTGTCCCAGAAANGGTCCGAGCTGCAGCAGCACCAGAATGATTCCGATGCCGGACATGAAGCCCGANATCACCGTGTAGGGCATCATCGTGATGTACCGGCCCAGCCGGAATACACCGAACAGAATCTGGAAGACACCGGCCAGCAGCCCGACGCTGAATGCCATGGCCAGGGCCTGCTCCGGAGAGTCAGCCGTGGCTGTGAAACTGATGATCACCGAGGTGAAAACCACGGTCATCGGCCCCGTAGGCTCGGAAATCAATGTGGGCGTTCCGCCGAACAGGGAAGCCACCAATCCGATGATCACAGCACCCCAGAGCCCCGCAGCGGCTCCTGCACCGGAAGCAATGCCGAACGCCAGAGCCATGGGGAGCGCGATCACCGCCGCGGTGAGTCCACCGAAGGCATCGCCACGGAGATTGGTGGCGTTGATGCGATTCAACAAGTTCTGACCCTGGTCTGCGGCAAGAGACTAGGGCGCTTGTTGACAGAGCAGAATTCCCGAAACCTCGGGATGCTTCATGCCTGAATTTCTGCGGGCAACAATCGAGGTGCTCATCGGCATCGGCCTGCTGTTCGGGGGTGGTGAGCTGTTTGTGCAGGGCTCGATCGCCCTGGCCGTGATCTTCGGCATCCCGCAACTGGTGATCGGTCTCACCGTGGTGGCCTTCGGAACCAGTGCTCCGGAACTGTTCGTGAGCCTGAGCTCTGTGGCTCAGGGGGCTGATGCCCTGGCCGTGAGCAACGTGGTGGGCAGCAACATCTTCAACGTGATGGTGGTGCTGGGAAGCAGTGCCCTTGTGGTGCCGCTTCGGGTGGAGAGCCGGCTGGTTCGTCGTGATGTACCGCTGATGATCGCCATCTCCGCCGCCGTCTGGGGAATGGCCTCAGCTGGGACAGTGACCTGGCAGGCGGGTCTGGCCCTGCTGATGGGCCTGGTGATCAACACCATCTGGGAGATCCGCACCGCCAGGGAACAGCCGGATGACAGCGAGGGAGCGGAACCAGAGATCAATTCGGATGCCGGTCGAGACGGCTGGATTCCGGCTGTGCTGCGCGTGATCGCGGGGATCATCGTGCTCACCATCGGTTCCAGGGTCCTCGTGACCGGAGCGACGGGGGCCGCCTCACTGCTCGGCGTCAGCCAGACAATCATCGGTCTGACGATCGTGTCGGCCGGGACCTCCATGCCGGAGCTGATCACCTCGCTGGTCGCAGCCATGCGAGGACGCACCGATCTGGCCATCGGCAACGTGGTCGGCAGCTGTCTGCTCAACCTGCTGATGGTGCTGGGGGGTGGAGCGATCGCTGCAGCAGGTCATGGTGGCCTTGCAGTAAGCCCTGAACTGATCAGGGATGATCTGCCTGTGATGCTGCTCACCAGCCTGGCCTGCATGCCGATTTTCTGGACGAGCGGCCGGATCACACGCGTTGAAGGTGGACTGCTTCTGGGGCTCTACATGCTGTACATCATTGATAACGTCCTGCCCCGGACCACTCTGTCCAGCTGGTCGGATGAATACCGGCTGGTCACACTCTGTCTGGTGATCCCCGGAGTGATGGTCGTGATCATCACCCAGGCTGTCGTGTACTGGAGAAAGATCCGCCGAGGCGGCGACCGCAACCACGCCTGAGGCCTGATACAAAACTGTGTTATTTCCGGATGATGGGATGACCTCTTCGTCATCGCTGTCCATGCTTTAGGAGCGTCGCTCGGCTTGCCGTGCTCGAGCTGCTTCCACCGCTCAACGACAAGAACCTTCCCTATCTGGATGTGATCCATCCAATCGTCGTTCACTTCGTGATCGCCATGGCGCTGATCACCGTTGTGTTCGACCTGATCGGAGTTCTGAACAGGAAACCCAACCTGTTTGAGGTGA
This sequence comes from Synechococcus sp. CPC35, assembly GCA_002684175.1. Lineage (GTDB taxonomy): Bacteria > Cyanobacteriota > Cyanobacteriia > PCC-6307 > Cyanobiaceae > Parasynechococcus. Next base: position 395 of record NYUU01000034.1, on the reverse strand, counting down.
GTTTCTGGAATCTGCTCGTGGCGACGATCGCCATATTCGTAGCCATCATCTTCGGTCAGGTCGAAGCCGGGCTCGCCAGCCCCTACGGCGCATCCCGCGACATCCTCAATGTCCACAGCACCATCGGCTGGTCTCTTTCCGGGGTGCTCTCATTGCTCACTGGCTGGCGATATGTCGCACGCCAGAGAGATCCGGCATCACTGCCGAAAGGATTTCTCGTGATCGACGGTTTTCTTGCAGCCCTTGTGTTCACGCAGGTCTATCTGGGAGACAAGCTTGTATGGGTCTACGGGCTCCACACCGTGCCGGTGGTTGAGGCGATTCGTGATGGGGTGGTTTCATGAGCCTGTTGCTGATCATCGACTCACCGATCAACGACATTGCTGATTCCCTCG
>NYUU01000033.1 GCA_002684175.1 Synechococcus sp. CPC35 | reverse complement strand
TCCCTCCACCAGGTTGTAAGCCACATTGGCCTGAGCAAAGCCTCCGTAATCCATCTCCCCGGCAAGAATTGGCGCTGCAAGAATCAGGTAAGGGATAAAATTGCTGGCATAAATACTGGAACGCTGCAAAACACGCAGCAACACTTCCCAGACAATCAAGAGGTTGAAATTCTCAACAACCGTCTTCAATCGTCTGTTGATTTCCTTCGACTCCTGCCCTTCGCCGGAGTAAAAAGCAATCGACTCAGCATTATCTCGAACCCGCACCAATCCATAACGGAAATCGGCTTCATAGCGCAACTGGAAATTATTGAGACGGACCAGCTTTTTCCCCGCCACAATCATCAGCAATGAGATGAGAGAGGCGTAAACAAGCAGCGCAAAAGTCAGCGTCTCACTAACCGAAAACAAGATCAATATATTCAGGGAGAATGTCAGAATCGAATCGAAAATGCTCAGCGTGAAGCCCAATGTCTGAGCCGTGAAATCCCTTGCATCTTCTGAAATACGCTGATCCGGGTTGTCAACATTCGTGGCCGCCTCATCATTTGGATTGAGGATGTAGTAAGCCCTGTCTGACAGATAGTCATCGACCAGGCTGAGGGACAACCATTCCCGCCAGAGCAGCCCGAGTTTCTGGGTGAAATAAAACTGAAGACTGCGAATCGGAAGCGCGGCAGCGAAACATACGCCGTACACCCAGAGATTACGAAACGAGGCTTCACCATCCTTGGCGATCAACGCATTGGTGAGATCCCTGGCAATGAAGGTGATACCGGCATTGATGCCGTTCACACTCAGCAGCATCAGGATGATCACACCCAGAAACAACCACGGCAGCCAGCGGCGGTGACGCAACTGCGAGCGGATGGACGCGAAGACGATGCTGCCGATGCCGAACAGCACCGTGATGGCACCACCCCATCCACTGCTCCAGAGCATTGACAGGGAGGACTGCACCCCGCCGAGGTAGATCTGCGTGAGATCCGGCTTCAGCCAGGACAACGCATTCATCAGCCCTGTCAGCAGAAACAGGACGAGGCCGGCCACACAGAACAGCAGGCAGACCAGCAGCCCAAAAAACTGCCAGCCGTTGTCTTCCGTATAGGGGAGGAAATATGGCTGTGAAAGTCGGCGAAGCTTGGCGGCCTGCAAGCGAAGCGTGCGTAGCTGGGTGGTCATGCCGCTGAGTTGGTCCAGACAGTCTGAAGGGAATGGAGAGGCGATGCCGTGACTCAGCCGGGGGGCCAGGCCAGAGGACGTCCACCGATCACATGCACATGCAGGTGAAAGACGGTCTGACCAGCTCCGGCACCGCTGTTGATCACCGTGCGCCAGTCCTCAAGCCCCTCCTGTTTGGCGACCCGCGCCGCGACCAGAAGCAGATGTCCCAGCAGGGCTGCATCGTCCCCAGAAGCAGACCGCAGACTCTCGATCGGCTTGCGCGGAATCACCAGCAGATGAACCGGCGCCTGGGGCACGACATCGCGGAAGGCCAGGCACTGTTCATCGCTGTAGACCTCATCACAGGGGATCTCCCCGCGAAGGATCTTCCCGAAGATCGTGTCGTCCGCCATGGCTCTTGAATCGATGGGACTGCGTGACACCAGGGGAATGAGCCCCCTGTATCAACCATCCACAGAATGCTGGCACGTTGTCTGAGCGCCTCATTGAATGGCCTGGAGGCCCGGCCTGTGACCGTGGAAGTGGACCTGGCCCCTGGACTTCCCGGCATCCAGCTGGTGGGACTGCCCGACAAAGCCATTCAGGAATCGAGGGAGCGGGTGCGCTCCGCCCTTCGCAACAGCGGCTTCCGTGGACCGCTGGTGAGGGTGGTGATCAATCTGGCACCGGCTGACCTGCCCAAGGAGGGACCGGCCTTCGATCTGCCGATCGCCCTTGCCCTGCTGGTGGCCAGCGGTCAACTGGAACGTCCTCATCTGGAGGGGCTCTGGTGCGCCGGTGAACTGGGTCTGGACGGCAGTCTCCGACCCTGTCGCGGCATGATCGCGGTGGCGGATTGTGCCTCACGGCAAGGAACGAAAGGACTCGTGGTTCCACCGGCCAATGCCGATGAAGCTGCGCTGATCCCGGATCTGCAGATCCTCACTGCNGCCAACCTGNAGGNACTCGTGCAGCAGNTNAAGGGNGANCGCCCNTTNCCTCTCATCTCCAGNACNAAGACCCCGGACTCAGGCGCAAGGATCAATCCGCCNNGGGGCATCACCACTGAGGACAGCCTGGCNGCAAGGGCACTCGCCCTGGCCGCNGCCGGCGGNCATCATCTGCTTTTTGTCGGTCCACCAGGCTGCGGAAAAACNCATCTGGCGCACCANCTGCCGCAGCTGCTGCCANCACTGACCCGAGACGAAGCNCTNACAATCNCCCGCATTCATTCGGTNGCNGGGCAACTGGAGAACTCCGCCCAACTGATGCGGGNACGCCCGTTTCGCGAACCACATCACAGCTGNTCAGCCGCCGCNCTGCTTGGTGGAGGTTGCAATCCNAGACCAGGNGAACTCAGCCTCGCCCATGGCGGTGTTCTTTTTCTNGATGANCTGGCGGAATTCCGGCGTGCCGTGCTTGATCAACTGCGCCAGCCNCTCGAAGAGGGANNNGTGCGGCTCAGCCGCGCCCANNGGAACACCGTCTTCCCTNCCTCAATCACCCTNGTGGCAGCGACNAACCCGTGTCCCTGCGGCTGGCACGGTGATCGTGAGCATGGCTGTCGCTGCAGCACCTCTCAGCGTCAGCGTTACTGGCAGCGATTATCNGGCCCGCTTCTCGATCGCCTCGATCTGCAGCTTCGNCTGGAACGGCGCAACGCCCATGCGGTGANGACCTGCATGNCGGAACCCATCCANNCAACAAANCGGGGCCATTGGATCNAGCCCGCCAGGATCGAACAGGCACGGCAACGCATGCANCTNCGCAATCCAGGCNNNGNATGCAACCGNGTCCTGTCGGCNCATGCNCTGAGAAGCGTCGGACGCTTTCAGCCATCAGCCCTGAAACTGTGGGANCAATTGATCGACCANCGCGGCCTCACCACCCGCAGCGGACTTCAGCTGCTTCGGGTGGCTCGAACCATNGCCGATCTCAACAACAACGAGGACGTCAACGTGGAAGANGTCGCTGAAGCCAGTTGCTTTCGCTGCAGCGACCTGATCAGACAGTCGATTGCTCAGTAATCCCTCACAAACTTCTNNGGAACATCCCGATAGGGCTGAGGGCCNATCGGTGGTGGCTGAAGATGTCGATCCTGATTGGAGCCGAGNGTNTGGACCATGGCTTCACCAAGCCAGTGAAACCANTGGAGAACGGTTGCTTTCATGGAAGCCTCCTGNCTGTCTACCTCTTCAGTGTGGAAACGCTGACAGGGGAAGGCAACAGGTGTTTTGACCGATNNTCACTCGCCGGCTGACTCGACAGCNTCTGTNGCCGTGTCATCGGGTTCAGAGGNCTCAGGCACTTCANCCTCNANNGCTTGNACATCGCGNTAGACGTAGATGTGGCCCAGNGTTTTCTTGCCGTANGCACGCCGCCGCAGCATCCAGCCNGGTTCGAAGTTGAGCTTGATGAAACCNGAGCCGTANCCTCCGGCACGGGCGACCAGGATGGTTGGCTGCGAACGATCCCGTGTCGGTGCNGCNAGCAGCTCGATATCGGAACCGGTCTTGACGACNGTNAGTCTGTAGCGGGTGCCCAGATCATCNCCTCCGATCCGCAGGGAGTAACCGTTGCCATCGATGTAGCGGTTGCAGATTCCCGTGAAATCAAANGTCGACAACAGCGGATCCACCACCGCAGGAGCACTNCCGCTGGATGCGAANCAGGGGCGCTTGTTCGTGCGCTGCTCGTAGATGTTCAACTGCGATCGCTCTCCACTNCCGATCGGAGCNGACACGAGGATGAAGTTCTGTTCCTCGACGGGAACGGCCGTGAACANAGATCCCTGGGCCTGTGTTGCCGGAGCCCAGGCAGCTGCCAGGGCNANTCCGGCTGCAACGGTTCTGAGGCGTGCCATCACGTCCGTGGGCTCAACTGCCCGGATCGTAAAAGTCATCNCCCATGGAGTCGCCACTGATCAGGCCGGTTTGTTCAGTCGAATCGCGACAAGAAGTGTCCCGACCGTGCCNGGAGCNGCCAGAGCCAGAATCCANCCGGTGGTTCTGACNCCGAGATCAGGGTCTCCNTANGCCAGCTCGAANACACAGCCTGTGGNGGCAATCCCGAGCACGCAGGCCAAAGCNAGAAACAGCCCGGCCATCGGTTTCATCGGCATGGGTCAGAAGAGGCTCTGAACATGCTGAAGCTGATACCCATTCTCACGAAGTTCCTTCTGCAGTCCGGCCTTATCGCTGACCCGATCCACAAACAGAACTCCGTTGAGGTGATCGATCTCATGCTGAATGCAACGCCCCATCAGTCCATCAGCCTTCATCTTCCTGGGCCGCCCCATTTCATCGCGGAAAGTCACCTCAACCGTGGAGGGGCGCACCACATCGAGATAAACGCCCGGGATGCTCAGGCAGCCCTCTTCATAGGTATCGAGACCGGAGCTGGAGGAGGTGATCTCAGGATTGATCAACACCACTGGAGGGGTGGTTGCGTTCTCGAGATCCAGATCGATCACCAGCAGCTGCTGGTGGATCCCCACCTGTGGTGCAGCCAATCCGATGCCCTTGGCGGTGTACATGCTCCGCAGCATGTCCCGCGCGATGTCGCGGCTCTGCTCGGTGACCTTGCCGATCCGACGGGCCGGTTGGCGCAGGGAATCGTCACCCAGCTTGAGGATCTCCAGTGGAGGGACGTCCATCGCGGTCTTAGGAACCAGCATCGTGTCCCTGGATTTGTCCGCCGCGCGAGCCAGTTGCGCAAAGCTCCCTGCCAAGACCATCACCCCCGTTGATTCAGCATGTTAGGTGGCCCGATTGAGCTGGGATGGCAAATTCACCACTGCCGGCAAGGCATGCCGTCGGAAAGCTCCCTTCCCTGAAGGAGCCGCAGCTTCTCCCCGGCCCCGACGGGAGCCTGTGGCTGCTGTGGCTGGAGCAGCGCCCCCAGGAAAAGGGACGCACCACCGCACTGCTCCGAGGCTTTGGCCAGCAGGATGTCACTCCTATTGAACTGACACCGGCGCCGGTGAATCTGCGCAGTCGCGTTCACGACTACGGCGGTGGTGTGCTGACCGCCGCGATGGAGGCCGATCATCTGGTGCTGGCCTGGGTGGATCAAGGCTGCCTCTGGCAGCAGGACTGGCATCTCCCCTCCGGTGAGCTGGAGAGCCCGATCGCCCTGGATGCACCGTTCCGGCTAACACAACCAGGGGACTGGGATCTTGCCGATGGACTGCTGGACCTGCCGCGCCAGCGTTGGATCGGCATCCGGGAATTCGACGGCATCGATCAGCTGGTGAGCGTGAAGCTCAGCACAGCTGACCAGCAACCGCAGCTGCTGCATCAGCCTGCGGATTTTGCGGGATACGCCTGCCTCAGTCCAGACGGTGATCAGCTGGCCTGGCTGGAATGGCAGCACCCGGCGATGCCCTGGGACTCCAGTCGGCTGTGGACGGCATCCCTCAGCAGGGACGGCATCCTGCTGACAAAAAATTGTTCAGCCGGCGGCGATGGGATTTCGGTTTTTCAGCCGCAATGGCTGCCGACCGGCCAGCTACTGGTGGCGGAAGACAGCAGTGGCTGGTGGAATCTGATGCTGAAGGATCCAGGCGCGAGCCCCTGGAGCCGCCCCTGGCCGATGGCAGCTGAAACCGGTTTGCCGCAGTGGGTCTACGGCATGCGCACAACGGCCTGGGATGGCGAGAAAATCCTGACGGCCGCCTGCAGGGAAGGCAGCTGGCAGCTACTGCGGCTTGGTCTGGACGGCAGTGTCAGCGCCATCGATCAGCCCTATGACGATCTGGCAGGTGTTCAGGCTCTGCACGGCCGTGCCGTCGCGGTTGCCAGCAACGGCACCAGCGGCGCCGGTCTGCTGGAGCTGGATTTCAGGCAGGAGGCAGCGGTGCCATGGCAACACTCCCCTGCAGAGCAGTCAGCCCTGCCCCTGGAGGACATCAGCACCGCTGTAGCGCTCTGGTTCGAAGGGAGCGGTGGCAGGCGCACCCATGCCTGGTATTACCCACCAAGCAATGGAAGCCTTGGCGCGGCACCCCTGCTGGTGAAAAGCCACAGCGGGCCGACCGCCATGGCCCGCCGCGGCCTCAACCTGGCACTCCAGTACTGGACCTCCCGTGGCTGGGGCGTTGTGGATGTGAACTACGGAGGCTCCACCGGCTTCGGACGCGCCTACCGGGAAAGGCTCAATGGCGGTTGGGGGGTCGTTGATGTGGAGGACTGCGCCGCAGCTGCGCAAGCACTGATCGCCTCCGGTCGAGCAAACCCCGCTCAGATCGCGATCGAAGGAGGCAGCGCCGGCGGCTTCACCACCTTGGCCTGCCTTTGTTTCAGCGACGTGTTCCGTGTCGGCGCCTGCCGCTACGCCGTCTGCGATCTCAGTGCCATGGCCGAGGACACCCACCGTTTCGAAGCCCGCTACCTCGACAGCCTTGTGGGAGCCTGGCCAGCTGAGCGCCGGACCTATGAAGAGCGCTCACCGCTGAAGCACGCTGGCCGCATCGGTTGTCCGGTGCTGTTTTTTCAGGGCCTGCAGGACCGTGTTGTTCCTCCGGAGCAAACCGAACGCATGGCGGCAGCTCTTCGGGCGAACGGCATCCCTGTGGAGGTCCGTCTGTTCGAACAGGAAGGCCATGGCTTCCGCGACAGCAACGTCCAGATTCAGGTTCTCGAGGAAACCGAAGCCTTCTTCCGACATCATCTGCAGCTTGGATCACCCCTTCCCCGTGGCGACAAGCCGTAAAGGAATGGAGCGCAGCAACATTGAGTCAGCTGTTGGCTCGCAGGAAGGAAACGGTGGAGGCAAGTTCCTCACTGAAGCGATCGATCTCTTCCATGGTGGTGATGAAGCTCAGGCTGGCTCGGGCTGAAGCAGTGACTCCGAAGTGGCGATGGAGCGGTTGGCAGCAGTGGTGGCCACTGCGAATGCAGATGCCGGAGGCATCGATGAGTTCCGCGATGTCGTTGGCGTGAACACCATCAACAAGGAACGTGGCGAGAGCGCCCCGATCCGGCTGCTGCTCAGGCGTGGGGCCGAGAACACGCACACCGTCAATGGCATGCAGGCGGACGAAGAGATGCCGGGTGAGTTCAGCCTCCCAGGCCTGAATCGCATCAAGACCGACCTCCTGGAGATAGCTGATGGCTGCTCCCATCCCCACCGCTTCTCCGATCGCAGGAGTGCCGGCCTCGAACTTATGGGGGAGAGTCGCCCAGGTGCTGTGATCCAGGAACACGTCCTCAATCATTTCGCCGCCTCCCAGAAAAGGGGGCATTGCCTCCAGCAGGGCTTCCCTGGCCCAGAGGAAACCCATGCCTGTGGGCCCACAGAGCTTGTGGGAGGACCCCACCAGAAAATCGGCGTCGAGTGTGGAGACATCGATGGACTTGTGGGCAAGGCTCTGACAGGCATCCACCAGGACGAGCGAACCTGCGGCATGGCCGGACGAGATCACCTGCTCAAGAGGGTTGCAACAGCCCAGAACATTGCTGATGTGAACCAGGCTGATCAGACGGGTGCGATCCGTCAGCTTGCTGTGGAAATCATCAAGATCGAGTTCTCCGGATTCGTTGATGCCCGCGTAGCGCAGCAGACAACCGGTTCGCTGCGCCAGCAGCTGCCAGGGCACCAGGTTGCTGTGATGCTCCATCACGCTGAGCAGCACCTCATCACCCTCACGCAGATTGGCGTCTCCCCAGCTGCGCGCCACCAGATTGATGGCCTCGCTGGCGTTGCGGGTGAACACGATCTCCCGTGGACTGGCCGCCGAAATGAATCGTGCCGTTGATGAACGCGCTGCTTCGAAATCCTCGGTGGCCCTGGCACTCAACTGATGGGCCCCTCGATGGACGTTGGCGTTGTCCGACGCGTAGTAATGAAGCAGAGCATCCAGAACCTGCCTGGGTTTCTGGCTCGTGGCCGCATGATCGAGATAAATCAGCGGTCGCCCCTCGGAAGAGGACTGTTCCAGGATCGGAAAATCGGAGCGGAACCGTTCCGGGAGGGTCAGAGACCCATGCTCAAGAGACGCAGATTGCTGGGTTGCGGTCATCGACTGAGCTCTTGGTGCACCTGTTCTAAAGGCCGCCAACGATCAGCTTGAACAGGCAGCTGATCGATCACTTCCTGGCAGTACCCACGAAGCAGAAGAGCTGTCGCCTCCGTTTCGGTGATTCCTCTGCTGCGGAGGTAAAAGAGCTCATCCTCCTGAAGCTGACTCACCGTCGCACCGTGGGCACATCGAACGTCATCGGCAATGATTTCAAGCTCAGGCTTGGTGTCAACACGGGCTTTCGGAGACAGCAGCAGATTCCTGCTGAGCTGAGCGGCATTGGTGCGCTGAGCGGCGCGGGGCACCTGAATCGAACCGTTGAAAATGGCGTGGGACTTTCCAGCTGCAAGGCTTTTCTGCAGCTGATCAAGCTCACCTTCCGGGCCGTCAAAACGCATGGAGGAGTGAACAGCCAGCTGCTGTTCGTCAGCCGTCACCGCCAACCCCTTCAGAGTCGTCATCGCCTGACCATCCAGCTGAACAACCCGTGGCTCGATCCGTCCGAAGGACCAACCCTTGAAGACAGAGGTGAGCTCGTAATGGCTTCGTGGTTCCTGCTGAGCGGCGAGGGTCGCCAGAAGGGAACCACTGCCGTCTCCCAGGGAAAGCACCCCATGGCGAAGACGAGCTTCCTGCCCAAGAACAACCTCACAAAGGTGACTGTGGGCCGCACCGCTGTCAGCACGAAAAACCTGAAGCAACTCAAGTTCCGCCTTCTCATCAAGAAGCAGAAGCACTCGTGTGGACAGCAAACCCTGCCCGCTGGCAGCAATGACCAGTTCCAGAGGCGGGACCTTGCCGCTGATGCGCAGGGCCAGCACCTCACGACTGGATGCGTGGTTCAGCTCCACAGGCCAGTCCTTGGCACAGCCGCAACGATCCAGAGTGCTCCCAAGCGCGTACTTGAGCTGATCGAGGCTCAGGGGCCTGACTCCTTCGGGGAGGTCCACTCCCTCCAGGGGATTTTCAGCGGATCCGAGCACGAGCCTGAGCCCTGCAGTCGGTGCTTCGGGGAGATCCGGCGACTCGTGGGCGTCGACCACCGGAAGGTCTTGGACAGTCTTCAGGCGGCTGAGATTTGTGAAACGCCAGGGTTCCTGTTTTCGAGTGGGAAAACCGAGACGCTCCAGGGCTTCCCGACCTCTGTGCTGAACGGGTTCAAGCAGGGACGATTCCGTGAAAGCAGCCATGATCACGCCTGCCCCTGAAGTGCCAGCTCACGATCAACCCAGTCATAACCAGTTTTCTCGAGCTCAACGGCCAGCTCACGGCCCCCTGTTTTGAGAATCCGCCCCGCCGCCATGACGTGGATGTAATCAGGAATGATCAGTTCAAGCAATCGCTGGTAGTGGGTGATCAACAAGGTGGAGTTCTGCGGATTTGCCAGTTGATTCACCCCAGATGCAACGATTCGGAGCGCATCAATATCAAGGCCGGAATCCGTCTCATCCAGAATGGCAACAATGGGCTCAAGCAGAGCCATCTGAAGAATCTCGTTCCGTTTTTTTTCTCCGCCGGAAAAGCCCTCATTGATACTGCGTTCCAGAAATGCAGGATCCATTTGCACCACCTTGATCCGCTCACGGACCAGATCCTCGAACTCGAAGTGATCCATCTCCTCATGTCCACACTCAACGCGTCTGGCGTTGGTGGCCACCCTTAAAAATTCAAGATTATTGACCCCGGGGATCTCAACCGGATACTGAAAACTGAGAAAAACTCCGATCCGTGCTCGCTCCTCGGGCTCAAGCTCCAGAAGATCGATGCCGCGATAAACAACGGATCCACTCGTAACCTTATAAGCAGGATGGCCGGCAAGCACCTTGGAAAGAGTGCTTTTACCACTACCATTTCGCCCCATAATGGCGTGAATCTCTCCAGATCTAACCTGAAGATTCACACCTTTAAGGATCTCACTGTCTTCAACGGAAGCATGAAGATCAACGATGTCGAGAAGAAGCTCTGAATCAGGATTAAGCATGACAATGAAATTGAATTTGAATCAAAAATTCTGAAAGGGCGTTAACCGACAGAGCCCTCTAAACGCAGGGCAAGAAGTTTGTCAGCTTCAGCGGCAAACTCCATTGGAAGCTGATTATAGACATCCTGACAGAATCCACTCACCATCATTGACACGGCTTCTTCAAAAGCGATCCCTCTACTTTGAAGATAAAAAAGCTGGTCTTCAGAAATCCGACAAGTACTCGCCTCGTGTTCGATTGCTGCATGCATCTGCTGACAATGGATATAAGGGAACGTATTTGCACTGGCCTGATCACCGATCAACATGGAATCACATTGACTGTAATTTCGCGCGCCTTTTGCAGAAGGTCCGATTTGAACCAGTCCGCGATAACTATTACTGGATGACCCAGCGCTGATCCCTTTACTCACAATTGTGGAGCGAGTATGAGGGCCAATATGAATCATCTTGGTGCCAGTATCAGCTTGCTGACGATGATGCGTCAAAGCAACAGAATAAAACTCTCCGACGGAATCTTCCCCCAACAAGACACAGCTGGGATATTTCCATGTAATTGCCGAACCCGTTTCAACCTGCGTCCAGCTGATACAACTTCTAGCTCCACGACATTGACCGCGCTTGGTCACAAAATTGTAAATTCCCCCCACTCCATTCTCATCACCAGGGTACCAATTCTGAACGGTGGAATACTTGATTGAGGCATCATCCAGCGCAATCAACTCAACCACAGCAGCATGCAATTGATTCGTGTCAAACATCGGCGCCGTACAACCCTCGAGATAACTCACAGAGGCACCCTCCTCAGCCACGATCAGAGTTCGCTCAAACTGTCCGGCGTCACCGGAATTAATACGGAAGTATGAGGATAACTCCATCGGGCACTCGACTCCCTTAGGGATATAAACAAACGTTCCATCACTAAAAACTGAAGCATTGAGAGCAGCAAAGAAATTATCGTTACTGGTTACAACAGTACCGAGATATTTTTCAACCAACTCCGGATGCTCTTTAACAGCTTCAGCGATAGAACAAAACACAACTCCATGTTCAGCCAATTTATCTTTAAAGGTCGTTGCAATTGAAACACTATCAAAAACAGCATCAACAGCAACGTTGCTTAAACGCTTCTGCTCACTGAGCGGAATACCAAGACGACTAAATGTGTCCAGCAAGGCAGGATCGACCTCATCGAGACTTCGTTTTTTCTCTTTGGTTTTAGGCGCAG
>NYUU01000032.1 GCA_002684175.1 Synechococcus sp. CPC35 | reverse complement strand
ATCACCAGGCCGGCATCGGCGACGGCCTGTTTGGCGGCCACCACGCCGAACTTGCAGAAGCGATCCCAGCGTTTGGCCTCCTTCGGTTCGATGAGGCCGGAGGGGTCGAACTGCTTTACCTCAGCCGCGAAGCGGCAGGCGTGGGCGGATGCATCAAACAAGGTGATCGATTCCACCCCGTTGCTGCCTGCGCAGAGGCCTTCCCAGTAATCCTGAACCGTGTTGCCAATCGGTGTGACCGCGCCGAGGCCGGTGATGACGACGCGATGGAGACCATCCACCATGCCGCTCCTCAGGCCTGTTTGTCTTCGATGTATTTGACCGCGTCGCCCACGGTGGTGATGCCCTCGGCTGCTTCGTCAGGAATCTCGATGTCGAAGGCCTCTTCCAGGGCCATCACCAGCTCCACGGTGTCCAGGGAATCGGCGCCCAGGTCGTTCTGAAAGTTCGACTCCGGCTTTACCTCGCCGGCATCGACGCTCAGCTGCTCCGTGACGATGGAACGGACTTTCTCAAGGATCGCTTCCTGGGACATGGCCGTGGCAACGGGACGCTGCATCCTACGGGCAAGCCCTCAAGGTCTCAGACAGAGATTTACAGCGAACTCCACTGGCTGGCGTTAACAACGGTGACGACAGTTACCCCTGAACCTTCAACAAGCTGTAAGTTTGTCCAACGCTTTCGAACGCATCGGGCACATGTCCCACGCCGTCAAGATCTACGACACCTGCATCGGATGCACACAATGTGTCCGTGCCTGCCCCCTGGACGTGCTTGAGATGGTGCCCTGGGATGGTTGCAAGGCTGGCCAGATCGCTTCTTCCCCCCGTACGGAGGATTGTGTCGGCTGCAAGCGCTGCGAAACGGCTTGCCCGACTGATTTCCTCAGCATTCGTGTCTACCTCGGAGATGAGACCACCCGATCGATGGGTCTGGCGTACTGAATTTTTGAATCACTACTCATAAGCTCTGCCCGGCAGCATGCCGGGCTTTTTTTTATGTGCGGAATCGTTGCCCTGATCGGCTCCCGTGAGGCAGCTCCCCAGTTGCTGGAGGGTCTGCGCCAGCTGGAGTATCGGGGTTATGACTCGTCCGGTATCGCCACCGTCGATGCCGAAGGTCAGCTCACCTGCCTCAGAGCCAGCGGCAAGCTGGTCAATCTGACGGCCAGGGTTGAGGCGGAGGGTGCCCGGGGCTGCTGCGGGATCGGGCATACCCGCTGGGCAACCCACGGCAAGCCGGAGGAACGCAACGCCCATCCCCATCGCAGTGGTGATGGCGCTGTGGCGGTGGTGCAGAACGGGATCATCGAGAACCATCGCAATCTGCGCGAACAGCTTGAATCCGCTGGGGTGCAGTTCCTCTCCGAGACGGATACAGAGGTGATTCCCCATCTGGTGGCTGCGGAGCTGGAGCGCCTGCAGGCCAGTGGTGGTAAGGCTGCGGGCCCGCTGCTGTTGCTGGCTGTGCAGGCTGTGTTGCCGCAGCTTCAGGGGGCCTACGCCCTGGCGGTGATCTGGGACAAGGCTCCCGGAGCCCTTGTGGTTGCCCGTCGGGCCGCACCGCTGCTGATCGGCCTGGGTGAGGGTGAATTTCTCTGCGCCAGTGACACGCCGGCCCTGGCTGGCGTGACCCGCACAATTCTGCCGATGGAGGACGGCGAGGTGGCCCTGCTTTCCCCCCTGGGTGTGGAGCTCTACGACGCCGAGGGGCAGCGGCTGCAGCGCATGCCAACGGTGCTGTCCGGCACAGATCATGTAGCGGACAAGCGGGAATTCCGCCATTTCATGCTCAAGGAGATCCATGAGCAGCCGGAAACAGCGGAGCTCTGGGTGGCCCGGCATCTGCCCAGGGGCCTGCCGCCTCAGCAGCCGGTGGCGCTCCCCTTTGAAGATGGTTTTTACAACGGCATCGAACGGATCGACATTCTGGCCTGTGGCACCAGCCGTCATGCCGCACTGGTCGGCGCCCACCTGCTGGAGCAGTTCGCCGGTCTTCCCACTGCTGTGCATTACGCCAGTGAATTTCGCTACGCCCCGCCGCCGCTGGCACCCAACACCCTCACCATCGGAGTCACCCAGTCCGGTGAAACCGCCGACACCCTTGCTGCCCTGGCGATGGAAGCGGAACGGCGGGCCGGTATCGCTGACCCTGCCTATGCATCGCGGCAGCTGGGAGTGACCAACCGGGCGGAGAGCTCCCTCTCCCGCCAGGTGCCCTACATCCTGGACATCGGCGCGGGGATTGAGGTCGGCGTCGCCGCCACCAAGACCTTCCTCGGTCAGCTGCTGGCCTTCTATGGCCTGGCAATGGCCTTCGCCGGCCGTCGGGGAAGACGTTCATCGGAGGAACTCACCGCACTGGCCGATGAGCTCAGGGCCTTGCCCGGGCAGCTGAAGGCACTGGTAGATCTGCATGATCAGCGTTCCGAGGCCCTCGCCCACCGTTTCGCAGAGACCCAGGATGTGATTTTTCTGGGGCGTGGTATCAACTACCCGATCGCCCTTGAGGGAGCTCTGAAGCTCAAGGAGATCAGCTACATCCACGCGGAGGGCTATCCCGCCGGTGAGATGAAGCATGGTCCGATCGCACTGCTCGATGCCCGTGTGCCGGTGGTGTCCATCGCCGTGCCTGGGGTGGTGTTTGAGAAGGTGCTGAGCAACGCCCAGGAAGCCAAGGCCCGCGATGCTCAGCTGATTGGGGTGGCACCCGAGGGGCCGGACACCGCCCTGTTTGACGAACTGCTGCCGGTACCGGTGGTGAGTGAATGGATCAGTCCGTTGTTGACGGTGGTGCCGATGCAGCTGCTGAGTTATCACATCGCTGCTCACCGCGGCCTGGATGTGGATCAGCCCCGCAATCTGGCCAAGAGCGTCACGGTGGAATGATTGATCTTTTTATTGCGTCGATCGGCCGTTGGTCATCAGTAGATCGCTGCGCCCATAGCGGTCTTCGAAGCGAACGATGTCATCTTCGCCGAGATATTCGCCGCTCTGCACCTCAATCAGATCCACGGGAATCTTGCCTGGATTGCTGAGCCGGTGCTTGCAACCCAGCGGGATATAGGTGCTCTGGTTTTCTCCCAGCAGCTGTTTCTCACCGTCCCGTTCCACCACCGCTGTGCCGCGCACCACGACCCAGTGTTCGGCTCTGTGGTGGTGCATCTGCAGCGACAGGCTGGCTCCCGGCTTCACCGAAATGCGCTTCACCTGCCAGCGGTTGCTTTCCACGATTGAGGTGTAGTTGCCCCAGGGGCGGTAGATCTTGCGATGGGCCTTNCCTTCCCNGCTGCCATCGGCCTCNAGCTGTTTCACCACAGACTTGATCGACTGGGCTTTGGCGCGATCCGCGATCAGCACTGCATCGTCGGTNTCCACCACCACCAGGTTCTCCACACCGAGCCCCACCACCAGCCGGTGTTCGCTGCGCANNTAGCAGTTGCGGCTGTCATCGGCGATCACNCGACCCTGCAGAACATTGCCGTCGGCATCGCGATCAGCNGTTTCCCANAGAGCGCTCCAGCTGCCCACATCGCTCCAGCCGGCATCCAGCGGCANCACGGATCCCAGTTCCGTTTTCTCCATCACGGCAACGTCAATCGCCACGTTGGGGCATTTGGCGAAGGCTTCCCGCTCCAGNCGCAGAAAGTCCAGATCGGCCACGTCCTGCTCCAGGGCGGCTCTGCAGCAGCTCACCACCTCNGGAACCAGCCGCTCGAGTTCCGCCAGCATGGCGCTGGCCTTGAACAGGAACATGCCGCTGTTCCAGGTGAAGCGACCGGTGGTCAGGAACTGTTCCGCTGTGGCCTGATCAGGTTTCTCCACGAAGCGGGCGATCGGAACATCCTTCAGATCNCCCGCNNTGATCGGTTCGGCNGCNTCGATGTATCCGTATCCCGTTTCCGGTGCGGTGGGAACGATCCCGAAGGTCACCAACCGGCCGGCCTCCGCCGCTTCACGTCCGGCTTCCACGGTCTTTCGAAACTGNTCGGCNCCCCGNATCAGATGGTCGGCTGCAAGCACGAGCAGCAAGGGGTCATGGCCGTCGGCGGTGGCCTGCAGCGCCGCNACGGTCACGGCCGGTGCGGTGTTGCGGCCCAGNGGNTCCAGCAGGATTCCACTGGGTTCCACNCCGATTTCGCGCATCTGCTCNGCCACGATGAAGCGATGGTCCTCGTTGCAGATCAGCAGNGGNGGNTCCAGAGCGGAGAGGCCCTCCAGCCGTTGCTGGGTCTGNTGNAGCAGGGTTGCGTCTCCGTCTCCACTNAGCGCCCAGTACTGCTTNGGATAGNTCGCCCGCGAGAGNGGCCAGAGGCGGGTGCCGGTGCCGCCACAGAGAATCACGGGCATCAGAGGAGTGACAGCCATCTCATCCCGGATCGGAGCTGACCCAGAATCGCGTCAACCGGGTGAATCTGTCGACCCTTCAGAGATCCAGCAGTCCAGGGGGAGGCGTGAGCAGCAGCCATCCCTCCGTCAGGTGCACCTCCGGCACGATCGCNGCAACGAAGGGAATCAACAGGCGGCGGCCGTCCGCTGTCTTCAGTTCCAGCAGATCGTTGCCTCCACTGATCAGGTCGATCACCTTGCCGATCGGTNCAGCATCGGCNGCCAGNCGTGCTTCNAGNCCCNCCAGGTCCAGCAGATGGAANTCNCCGTCCTTCAGGTCNGGACGGTCGTCAGCCGCCACCAGCAGCTCATGGCCCACNAGGGCTTCAGCGGCCTTGCGGTCATTCACGCCTTCGAAGCGAATGATGAANAGGGATCGGCCNGGNAGCTGCCGCCCGCGCTGCAGCTGAACCTGCATNGGCTCTGACGTCTGNNTGCTGCGCACCCANCGGGGCCCNGGCGCTGTGAACCGTTCNGGAAAATCACTGGCGGGGTTGACCTTCAGCTCNCCCTTGAGCCCCTGGGCTCCCACNATCTTTCCCACCGGAAGCCAGTCCTCGCTTTCGGCCATGCCGCCGTTGGNTCGCTCTGCCGATAATGACGGCAGACCTGACNGNGCCCGAGCCATGGCGACATCTGCCCCGATCCTTCCAGGCTCCAACGTCACCGTTCAGGATGTGACGTCGATNTATCACGGTTACACCGGCATCGTGCAGCGCATCAGCGGTGATCGGGCGGCTGTGCTGTTNGAGGGAGGCAACTGGGACAAGATGGTGACGATGNTGATCCGNNANCTCAGCCCCGCCTGAGGGCAAGGTGGAGCACCTGCGCCGACGGNTCAGACGGATTGTTCTCGACTCCGACANNCGGGCCGGTCGGATCTACAACCTGCTGATCTTCGGCACGATNCTTCTNAGTGTNGCGGGGCTGATGGTNGAGCCCCATCCGATGCGNCTGCCGGTNGAGGCGGAGATACCGCCCTGGGTCNACACCCTTGAGCAGGGCTGTCTGCTGGTGTTCATGGCNGATTTTCTGCTGCANCTCTGGGTGTCACNGAAGCCGTTCACCTATTTGCGCAGCTTTTACGGCCTGATCGATTTCTCTGCTGTTGTGTTCTTCTTCGTGCCTCAGATCAGCAGTGGGCTGATCCTGTGGGTGTTCAAGTTCGGGCGCGTGCTTCGCGTGTTCAAGTTGCTGCGCTTTCTGGATGAAGCGCAGCTGCTGGTGCGGGCTCTGCGTGCCAGTGCCCGAAGAATCGGGGTGTTTCTCTTTTTTGTGGTCATGGCTCAGGTGGTGCTGGGCTACCTGATGGTGGTGATTGAAAGCGGGCATCCCCAGACGCAGTTTCAGACCGTCGGCCATGGGGTGTACTGGGCGATCGTCACCATGACCACGGTGGGATATGGGGATTTCGTTCCTCAGACGCTGCTGGGCAGGTTGCTGGCAGCAGTGGTGATGCTGCTCGGTTTCGGAATCATTGCGATCCCCACCGGCATCGTCACGGTCGAAACGATGCAGCAGGCCCGTCAGGACAACCGGCCCTGCGTGCAGTGCGGTTGCAGCGATCATCGCCGCGAGGCGATGCACTGTGATCGCTGTGGGGCCCCACTCCCCCTCAGCCGTCAGTTGGGGGGCAGCTGAGCCAGCAACTGTCCCGCCGCCTGTTGCTCAGCGTCGCGTCTGGACCCTCCCCACCCCTCGGCTTCCAGGTTCGGGGGCAGGCTCACCCTGCAGTGAAAACGACGGCGGTCGCCATGACGTCGGTTCGTTTCCGTGCAGCTGTAGGTGGGCAGTCCCAGGTGATGCCCCTGGCTCCATTCCTGCAGGGCTGATTTGTTGTTCCCCCGGTGAGGATCAGCCAGCACCTCAGCGGTGGTGCGTTGCCATTCGGGAGTGAGCCAGAGGTCAACCATGACCAGATCTCCGCAGCAGGCATAGAGCGCACCGATCAGCGCCTCGGTGGTATCCGCACGCAGGGTGTCTTTGGCGGCGAGGTCTCCCCTGGCCTTGTCCCCCAGCTGGATCAACGGATCGAGATCGAGCTGCAGACCGAGTTTTGCGAGCCAGCGGTCGCTGACGAGCTGGGCTCTGAGGGCGGAACATTCCCCGACGCTGAGATCGGGATGGTGTCGATCGATGAATTCGGTTGCAGCCAGGCGCAGGACCGCATCACCGAGAAACTCCAGACGCTCGTGGTTCCTGGCCTGCCCGGTGGAAACATGGGTGAGGGCCTCATCCATGCGATCGAGCAGAGAAGGACTGACTGCGATCTCAGGAACCATCCGCTGTAGCAGGCCCTTCAGCTGGTCGGTGCGGGAGGGCTCCACGGGGGCGGACGAACACAACCCTTTGAGTCTCCCAATCCGACTGCTCTCAGGCAGTTTGCAGTTCATCTGCCTGGAACCGATCCGCGCGCAATTCAGGGAACCCTCATGACAGGTTCAGGATCTGCAGCAGGTCCGGAAGTTCATCAATCTGAAAATGTTGTGTTTCCGCTCCATCAATGATGGAGACCTCGAATCCATCCCAGTTGCTCTGAATATCCATTTCAACGAGGATGTCATTAATTGTCAGGCGCACATTGGTTCCCCAGTCAGCGCAGTGAACGAGTATTCCTTCAGCTTTGTCAGTCTTTAAATCATTGAACAATGATTCGATAGTGAGTGCTATTGATGATTCGTTCATGCAACGGGCTGGGCTTCGCACTGAAGAGCATACGAAAAATTGCTGTGAGCCTTCGCTTGAAGGTGTTAGACGCGATTGCTGATTGCGGGATGGATGTTTTGGCTACAAAATGAGATTGTTTTGATGTATCAATTGCTGCACTTTTCGGCTTTTGAGGAAGCTTCAGGCTGCATCTGAGTAATCTTCGTCCTCACCACGGAACAGCCAGTTGTCCTGATCTTCATCCTCCTCGTCATAGGCGAGATATTGAGAGTGAATCTCCTTCAGGAACTTGGCGTTGGAATCACTGCGTTCCTGCTGCTGTTCAGGAGTCGGCTGATCAATTGGTGGAGTCATGCGACACATCCTGTCGAGATGTCGTGACTGAGTTGTGCCTTCAACGACGGCGGAGGAGCCCATATGCGACGGACAAGTATGCCTCGCGGAGAAGCACGCGTATTCGGAGCGTCTTGGCTTTGGGCTTGCTGTTGCTGTCAAGGAAATTGAATGGCGAGGCGCATTGGCAGCCAGCTAAATGAGAGCGATGACCAATTGCATCAGTCGGTCCAATTGATGATGATTCTCAACAGCAAATTGCGCCAGTTGATGATGATTCTCAACAGCAAATATTCGGCGCAAAATGTTCGGTATTTCCCCGTATGTTATGGCCAAA